>JAABPS010000453.1 GCA_011391835.1 Desulfobacteraceae bacterium | reverse complement strand
CTCAGTGATAACCTTATCCGCAAACGGTACGCTTTTTCGCCCATATCCTGTGGAGACAATTTTATCCACCTTGTCTCTGTCAATTCCGGCTATTTCAAGAACCTCTTCCAATATCCGCTTTCCAGCAGACTCTACGTTGTAACCTGTGAATATGACTTTGGTTGCAAGTATTTTCCCGTCTGAAAAAACTGCACCTTTGGCAGTAATGGAACCTATATCAATTCCAAGGGCGATCATGCTTTTTCCTTTATCATGATAACATGATTATCGAACGGTTAACGGCAAACTAAACAAGAATCGTTTCCTTATCAGGAAATATCGACCTGTGTCAATTCATAGTGTGCAGAATGACCCGGCATTTCAACCGTGGCATTTGAAATTTTATAAATTGCTAATATTATTTGATTAAGATTCTGATTTTTTATAATATGTTTTGAAAACAACCGTCAAAAAGGAGAATATACATGGATTTCAACCAATTACTTGAGAAACGGCGATCGGTCAGAGATTTTATGGACAAGAAAGTGCCTCTTGAACTTATCAAGGAAATTATCAGCGACAGCATCAAGGCGCCGAATGCCAGCCACAGACAACCCTGGAGTTTTATCATTGTAAATAACAGGGACATGATGAAAAGAATTTCCGATGCGAGCAAGAAAACCTTGATTGAAGGAATAGAAAAAGATCCCAATTCCCCTATGAAAGGCTATGCAGCAGTTTTAAAAGATGCGAATTTCAACGTGTTCTACAATGCCCCGTGTATGGTGGGCATTGTGGGGAAAATAAAGGCTGCAACCATTGCCTATGACTGTGCTCTGCTGGCATGCTACTTTATGTTATCCGCTGCATCAAAAGGGCTTGGCACCTGCTGGGTGGCTCAGGGCGCTGAAGCAAGAGACCCTGAACTTCTGAAAGAGATTGGTCTTCCGGAAGATCATAAAATACACGCACCGATCATTTTGGGCTATCCCAAAAGCATTCCGCCCATGCCGGAGCGAAAGGAGCCTGTTATACTTAAAATTATTTCCTGAAGGCTATTATGCCGGAGATAATACCGTGAAAAGGCTAAAAAAATAAGTGGTTGTAGCATAATACAAACAGAATTGGGTACCCTATGAATAAAAAACAGAGTGTTCTGGCGCTGACATTTGAGGAATTTCTGAACGCTCCTAACTTGAAATTTCGCCAGGGGAAATATCAGGCATCGATTATTTACAGGGAAATATTTAAGAAGGGAAACGTGGACGTCCGCCTGTTTGACGAACTTTCCAATTTACATGGGCAGACCAGTGAAATGAACCAATGGCTTCAGTTAAGACCGCCGGAAATAACGCATGTCCAACGGGAAAATTCCCTGATAAAATTCGTCACAGCTCTTCACGATGGGCATGACATCGAAACCGTCATTGTTCCGATGACATACCACAAGACCCTCTGTATTTCTTCTCAGGTGGGATGCAGGATGGGCTGCCGTTTCTGCGAAACCGGCCGGCTTGGCTTCAAGCGGAATCTGACGGTAGAGGAGATCGTCGGGCAGGTGTATGCGGCAAAGTTTTACTTCAGGGAAAATATACGAAATGTCGTATTCATGGGAATGGGTGAACCATTGGACAATATGGATAATGTTGTCCAGGCAATTCGTGTCATGAACGATCAACGGGGGCTGGATATTCCGAAAAAATACATTACCCTGTCAACAGCAGGTGTGGTGGACAGTATAGAAAAAATAGCATCCCTTAACTGGCCGGATTTAAATCTTGCCATATCCTTAAATGCTTCTAACGATAATACCCGATCAAAACTAATGCCCATCAACAACATCTGGCCGATGAGCAAGCTCCAGCAGTCGCTGCATAACTATTCTCTTAGAAAAAAAAGCACCCTTTTCATTGAGTACATCCTGATAAAGGATGTTAATGACTCTCGCCTGAACGCTAAAGAACTGGCCCTGTATGTAAAGCCTCTGAAGGCCAAATTAAACATTATCCCTTTAAATCCATGTACTGGCACCGCTTTTAAGCAGCCTTCGGAAGACGGCGTAAACCGTTTTCGGGACTGGCTCATCGAAGAAAAAATTTTTGTTCGAAAACGGGCAGTGAAAGGAAGAGATATCATGGCAGCATGCGGTCAATTGGGGAATCGAAACAACCGGTAATAGATCCCATTCAATGCCGGGGAAAACGCATGTACAGATTTAACCTGTCAGGATTCCTGAACCTTTTTCTCAAAAATATCAAGCAGTTTTTGCTCATACCAGCTTAGAAAGGGGAACCGGGAGATAAAACCATTATGCCCGCCATACCGATGAATAATCAGCTCTGTCCGATTGTTTAGCTTAAGGCCATGAAAGTCTTCAATACCAATAATAGGGTCATCCTCAGAAATAATCATCGTTGAGGGGATGCCTATATTTTCCAGCGCTCTGCCTGTCAGCTCATACGTTTTGAAATATTCAGCCGTATCTGCAAAATCACTGTATCGTTGAACCAGCCAGTCCGTGATCTCCCGGACGGTTTTTAATGGCCACACCTCTGAAAAATCATACACGTCAGGATAGAGTTGTTCTTTTTTCCTTAATGACTTTCGCCATTTTTTTAAAAAATACCGCTGAAGAAGCCAGTCATTGTCTATGGCATCCGTGGATGTATCAGGATTAAGGCCAGGACTAATCGCAGCAGCATGCAGTAGATTGTCTATCCGCTCCTCTGAACACTTTCGGGCAATCCGCAAAGCGAAGTTTCCTCCCATGGAA
>JAABPS010000452.1 GCA_011391835.1 Desulfobacteraceae bacterium | reverse complement strand
AGAAATAAAAGAGTAATCCTTTAACCATTATACACTTTCTGCCTGGCTCTGGCAGCAGCCACCAGCGGATCCACATAAATATCCACGTAATCGTAAATCCTGGCCAGTTCTTTGCCCGGTGAGGGCCTTAGCACTCTTCCAAGATATTGAAGCACCCTACCGGAAAATTTGACGGGTGTTGTTATAAACAATGTGGTCAACGCGCTGTGATCAAACCCTTCACCCATGAGCTGGCCTGTGGCAATAACAACTTTCACATCTCCTGCATCCAGTCGTCGAAGGACCTCGTGTCTGTCACAGCTCTTTAAATCCCCTGTGAGCAGTTCAGAATGGGTATGGTATTTATGCTTTAAAAGGAATTGCAGGGTTTCACAATGTTTTTTCCTGTCCGAAAGGACCAGGCATACGCCTTTATTGGTTTCTGCTTCTGAAGCAATATCTGACGCAATAAGACGGTTTCTCGCATCATCGGCTGTCAATTCAGAAAGCATTTTACTATATTCATGAACCGGATCATGATAGGGTTTGAAATTCGTGTGCCGCGTTATCACTTCGGACCGTAACACATCTCCGGATGTGATCAAGCGGTTTTTCTCAATTTCATGATGCACATCACCCAGATGCAAGAAGATGAGTTTTGAAAGTCCGTCCCGTCTCCAGGGCGTCGCAGAAAGACCCATCATGTATCGTGAAGCAAATGCCGATACCGCTTCCGTAAAGGTTCGGCTGGGTGTCCGATGACATTCGTCCACAATCAAATGACCGATATGGGGCGCTACGTCATCTACATATCGATAAAGCGTTTGAACCAGGGCAATGGTAATCTCTTTGCCCATGGATTTCTTTCCTGCTCCAATCATTCCCACATCAGAAGCTGAAATTCCAAGAAAGGTTTCTACCCGATTGACCCATTGAAATGCCAGCTCTTTTGTATGCACAACAATCAAGGACGGCTGCCTGCGTTGAGCAATCATAAACAGCGCCATGACGGTTTTCCCGCTTCCAGTGGGAGCGCTGAGCGTACCAAAATCCTTTGCAAGCATCACACGGACAGCGTGCTTCTGAAAAGGCTTCAAGTGCCCCTTAAATTCAACATCAACAGGCTCAAGATGGGTTCGTTTGTCTTCGATAGAATAATTGACATTCTGTTTTCTGCATAACAGAATGAGCTGACGGAGATACCCGCGCGGAATCGTTAGCCCGCCCCCGGGTGTTTTTCCATAAAACCGTAGAAGCTTCGGCGTGCCTCTGTTCCATCGGTTCATCTTTACATTTTCAATCCATCTGGGGTTTGCAAATGTAAACGTATCTATCAGGGTTTGATAGAGCGAAGACGAAATATCGGAAATTTGGAGGTTATTTGAAAGAACAATTTTCAAATCAGGTTCTATTCATCGGACGTATTTCGTGAATGATGCGAAACCGATTGTGACACTTTTTTTAGTTGCTTCAATTGATTGTGTTTCAGGACAAGGTCCATCCACTGGTTAAACAACGCCACAAGGTGCTCTTTCCCTGTATTTTTTTTTATATGGATGTGTTTCTCGATTTCTGAAAGTTTATCGGCCAAATCCTGCCGATCCGGCTCATGACGTAACAGGTATCTATAAATTTCAGCCGCTTTTTCCCAATACCCCTGACTGGAATACACCCTTGCCATAGTTTCCGTGTAAAAATCATTATCGTGAGTCATTTCCCGTTTCCTGCTTCACGTCATTTTTCGGTTTTGTTATATCATCATTAAATTTCAGGATAACCTCATCTTTACCTATCATTCCAAGGTCTTGTCTTGCAACCGCTTCTATATACGCAGGATCATTTTTCGCGCGATCTGTCTCGATAGATAAGGAAGTTATTTCCTGTTGAATTTTTTTGTTTTCGTCAATGAGTGAGTTCCTTTGCTTCTTTAAACTATTTAAATCCATGAGTCCATTATCGCCAAAAACAATAAAAAAGAAGAGCAAGCTCATTGCTATTGTTGTGATATATAAAAGTATTCTCTGTTTTCTGCTCATCTTTCTTTTACTCCCCTATAGATCATATCTGTTACCTTTTTAAGTTCCGGGCTCTTCATTAAAAAAGAAGCCAATAAATATACAATAACACCCGCTAACAGGCATCCCATCAACTCCACCAGCGTACTGGAAAAGGGACGTTCCATGGATGGAATAATCAGTATCGAAACCATCCGTATGATAATGCCCATTATAGCAGAACAGAGAATCGTTTTGCAAGTGGACACAGCAATGCCTTTCCATCCAATATATCCAAGTTTTTTCTTTAATGCCATGAGAAGAAGCCCCAGATTCAGCATGGATGCAAGCGACGCTGCCAGGGCAATCCCGCCAAAATCGAATCGCATCATGAGGAATAGCCCCAGAATAATATTCGCGACAATTGAGATAATCGCTATCCGAACGGGTGTTTTCATATCCTGCATGGCATAAAACGTAGAAACCACGATGCGTACTCCAGAAAAAGCCCAAAGTCCGAAGCCATAATACATTAGAGCTGTTGCGGTCTTCTGCGTTGCCAGGACATCAAATGCCCCCCGCTTAAACAGCAGCCCGACAATGGGTTCTCGCAAGACAATCAGTCCTGTCATGGAAGGAATTGCAAGAAAAAATACAAAATTTAAGGTATCGGTGAAGGTGGTTCTGAGTCCATCGGTATCTGAAGTGGATACCTGTCTTGCCATTGTCGGTAAAACAGCTGTCGATGCAGCGCTGGCAAAGATGCCGAGCGGAAACTCG
>JAABPS010000451.1 GCA_011391835.1 Desulfobacteraceae bacterium | reverse complement strand
GCGTTATCGGTCCTAACGGTGCTGGCAAAACAACACTCTTCAAAATTATAACAGGTTTGGAAAAACCTGATTCCGGGGTTATTCACATCGGGGACACGGTTCAACTCGCTTACGTTAACCAGGAACGCGATATTCTTAAACCCGACAAGACAATATGGGAAGTGATTTCGGGCGGCATGGATATGGTTAAGCTTGGCAATATTGAAGTGAACTCAAGAGCCTATGTTGCCCGGTTTAATTTTTCGGGATCAGACCAGCAGAAAAAAGTAAGCATGATTTCAGGCGGCGAGCGTAATAGAGTCCATCTTGCCTGTATGCTGAAAGAGGGCGCCAATGTGCTGCTGTTAGACGAACCTACAAATGATCTTGATGTGAATACGATGCGTGCCCTTGAAGAAGCGTTGGAACATTTTGGAGGCTGTGCGGTTATTATCACACATGATCGCTGGTTTCTCGACCGCATTGCCACCCATATTCTTGCTTTTGAGGGAAACAGTACTGTCATGTGGTTTGAAGGCAACTATTCAGATTATGAAGCGGACAGAAAAAAGAGGCTTGGAAAGGCCTCTGAACAGCCCCATCGCATCAAATACAGACATTTGACAAGAGGATAATACAGGAGGTTGTCAAACGTTGAATTAAGAATTTACAAGAAAAGAAGGCTGTTCAATTCATAAATTGAAAATAACAAACAGTTCTCTGATATTCACTTCCGACAAGCCAAGATGAATAGTCAATTAAAATGACACAGGATTTTACTGCGGATGACCGGGGAATAGTTTCATGCGTTAGCCTGAGTCAAAGAAGTACTTGTTTGACTCTCAAACTTCCAGAAACAGGGCGTACAAGAAAAACAATAGCTCCAGCGATTTTAAAGTTGCCCGTCAAGAAAATCTTATGTTGGGACTGAGCGAATTGTTGATGAAATAATCTGTTACATACTTCCTTGATTTAGTCACGTTAATTCACTATGATATTAGTCTAAGAAGGGAGTAATGATACAATAATATGGTGGTAGCCAACTGAATTTCATACTCGATAATTAAGGAGTGAACCATGATTAAACTTTACGGATCGAAAATGACCAGCGCGTATCGCTGTCATGTGCTGGCAAAAGAGATTGGGCTGAAATATGAAGAGGTGTCTGTGGATCTTGGAAATCCGGGTGAAGGCTATTTAAAATTAAACCCGAATGGAAAAGTCCCCTGTCTGGTGGACGGAGAATTTGTCTTATGGGAATCCATGGCAATCAACTTTTATCTGGCAGGAAAATACAACCCGGAATTGCTGGGCAGTTCTATTGAAGAGCGTGCATTAATAGATCAATGGAGCTACTGGGCAATTCTTGAACTGCAGCCGGATATGTTTAAGGTGGTTGTTCAGGTCTTTACTCCTGAAGATAAGAGAGATAAGGATGTCATCAAAAATGGAACGGCAAATATGAAGCCAAAACACCGAATCCTGGATGACTACCTGAAAGGCAGGGAGTATATGGTAGGCAAAGCATTCACCCTTGCTGATATTAATGTGGGATCTGTGGCTATTGTCAACCGGATGATAGGAAACGATCTGTCGGAATTTGTGCATCTGGAAAAATGGCTGAATATGCTTGGGAAGCGCCCATGCTTTCGGTAAGCATATTTTTTCTTGATAGGGAAGTTGAACCTAATATGCATGCGGTTGAGTATAAAAACAAGATATAAATGAGCAGCAATCATCCAATAGGTATATTTGATTCTGGTGTTGGCGGAATATCCGTGCTTCGGTGGCTTCGAAAGGAAATGCCCGCGGAGAATTTTATTTATATAGCGGATTCACGTTATATCCCCTATGGGGATAAGCCAAGAGAATTCATTGAACAGCGGTCTGTTTTTTTGACCCGATTTCTTCTCGCTCAACAGGCAAAGGCCATTGTGGTGGCGTGCAATACAGCCACGGCCGCGGCTATTGCTACGCTGCGCTCCATGTTTTCTATCCCGTTTATCGGCATGGAGCCTGGCGTAAAGCCCGCGCTGTCGCTTACTAAAACCGGTGTTGTGGGTATTCTTGCTACAACAGAAACGCTAAAAAGCCAGAAATTTGAGATACTGACAAATCGTTTTTCGGATACGTGTGAATTTGTGGTGCAGGACTGCCCTGGGTTTGTTGAACTCGTGGAGCAGATGGATCTTCAAAGCCAAAAAGCCAGAGACCTGGTTAGACGGTATGTTGGATCGCTTTTAGATAAAGGAGCAGATACGATTGTTCTCGGGTGCACCCATTATCCATTTCTGCTGGAACTCATTCAAAATGCAGCAGGTCAGGATGTAAGGATCATTGATACAGGCAGAGCAGTTGCAAGAGAAGTAAGCCGGCGGCTTCGTGAGGAACGCTTATTGTGTGATACAGATAATGCTGGTACGGAGATATTTTTCACAACCGGTGATCCCGAAAAGGCGGGGCAGGTTATTGGCCGACTCTGGGATACACCTGTAGAGATTTTTGCAATTCCAGCGGAAGTAACCCCGGAAAAGCATCCTGATCCATTTCCTTGATACAGGAAATCAATAATAAAAGCCCCCTTTGGGAATACCGGACACAGGAGCTCGCGGATTATCTTTGGTGCAGCTGCTTTTTTTTGTCATGCGTCAGGAAAAGGCAGATACTATATTGAAGCTGCTGCCTCAATACGGCGTCAATCATATTGATGTGGCGGCCAGCTATGGGGATGCGGAGCTTCGTATTGGATCATGGATGCCGGCAAACAGAGATCAATTT
>JAABPS010000450.1 GCA_011391835.1 Desulfobacteraceae bacterium | reverse complement strand
CGAATATGAAGAAAAATAGGCATATTCGGCATGAAAAATATCTTTCGCTTTCTCATATTCCTCCAGTTGGACAAGCAGGCAGTTTTCACAAACATAAACGTCCAGCGGATAGTAGGGTTCCATCTTATGGAGATCATCAATGCTGAGATATGAATTTGATAGGGGAGAAGCACCAAGTGATATAAAAAGATGGTGAAGGGGTGTATTACAGAACCGGCATTGCATGGTTTACAAAACTCCTCTCGGAAAAAATATTCAACCTTATAGTGTGATACCAAAACCGCAAATCTTTTTTGCTGCAACTTTTACATTTCAGGGTTTTTCATGAAAAGTCCATCGCAACTTCTCGTCAAGAAGTCCTCTCTCTCTCAGAGAATCAATTATTTTAAGTCTCATGAAATTAGTGTTCCTGAAATTCTGTTCCCGAAAAGTCATGGCCTCCAGGCCCTCTTTCAATTCCTGAATGGTTGTATCAAGATCATATTGTGGCTGATGTTCAGGCGCCAGGGATCGAAACAGATCGAAATTAACCCGATAGGAACGCTTGTCAGGCTGGGCATCCTTATTGATGGAAACTTCCGTTCCGGGAATTACCTTTGCTACTGCCTCAGCAAGGTCCCGCACCTGATAGTTCCATTCATTAGTCCCGGCATTGACCACAAGAAATGGGCCACCAGCACCTATAGGTCTATCCACTCCCCAATCGATCGCTCTTGCCATATCTTTGACATGAATCAGAGGCCGCCAGGGAGTTCCATCGCTTAAGATAGTGATCCTGCCGGAAGCAACTGCGGAAGCCACAAAATCATTCAAAACCAGATCCAATCTCAATCGTTCGCTCATACCGCAGGCCGTTGCAAATCTCAGACAGGTGATACGGAAATCACTACTTGCAAGACACTCCAATTCTTTCTCGGTATAAACCTTGGATTTCGCATACGCCGTCAGCGGATTAAGAGGAGATGTTTCAGTCATCGCCTTCTCTTCGGCAAAACCATAGGTGCTGCAGCTTGAAGCAAAAACAAATGATCTGACACCGGCCGCTTTTGCCTTAGTTGCCAAAGCCACGGCAGATTTGTAATTTATGTCGAGAGTCACCTTTTCATATTTATTTCCAATAGGGTCATTCGATATAGCCGCCAGATAAACAATGGCATCGACACCCTTGAGGATCGCCTCTGGAAAATTCCTGACATCCGCAAAATACTGCCTGTCCAGATAACACTCAGGAAGCAGATCCACCCTCGTTAGTTGACTTGCAAAATATCCAATATCATAGCCAATAAGGGTTGACTCTGGATGGCTTATTCGCAGGCTCTTTACCACTGAAGGACCTATGTATCCCATGTTACCGCTAATCAACAGTTTCATGGCAACGCTCCTTTTCTGGACGGATAATCTTTAAAAATTCAGCTTTATCTATAATTTAATATAAAAATGCAAGAAATTTCTATTTATGGATTATAAGGACAAGAATTATCAGAAAACAATAATGGAATATGCGATTGCTTAATGAGACCTTTGCATGACACCCCCTTTTGCCCGATTACTGTGTCAAGCTCAAATTTTGGCACGAAGTGAAGCTTTCGCGCTATCCTCGAAAGACCTCAATGTATTTCTGCGGTTGTACGCAGTGAATCTTAAGCGCTATATTTTCGCCTACCTTGTACTTGGACAAAATTGGGCGTTCTTCAAAGGTCTCTTTAATAATATCAGGTGTATATTGCTGATAAATAAATGAAATAACATAAGATATGGAGTGGTGTAATTCATACCGTCTGGGTTTAGTCCAATTAGCAAAGCATCTGTCCAGCTAAAACTTTTCGCAATCCTTCCTGTGTACCGATATCAAGGTATTTTTGCCGGTTAAAAACGATGCTTTTTGTTACGATACCTTCCCGAATCGCGGCCTGAATTACATGACCTACCGTTAACTCTTCAGGAAGTGCTGTTCCAGGCAGTTGCGCGGCGGTTCTTGGCACAGTAAGGTAATTGTGCATAAACTCGGTAAAGGTTGGAGTCCATACCGCAAACATCCATCCCAACTTCAATTTTGTTGAATAAGGTTTGAGCGCGATCTCGAGTACTCGACCTCCTCGGTCGATGGCAATCATATCCGAAACTCGTGTATCGTGAGCCTTGTACAGACCCAGCATAAGGTCGGCACGCGTTGCAGAAAGTTTTTGCAGAGCCTGCATGAACGCATCGGGAGGGCCAAACAAAACGTCAGGAAATCCCAATGCAATCCGTGCGCCACGCACAAACGGATATGCCTGATCAAGCGTATAAGGAGGACCATAAGGAAGAGCTGCGATTAAGTAGCCTAAATCCATGCCGAAGTTAGAACCATCGCCATAGTATTCCGGAATATCCCATTTGCCTTTTCGCAGAATGAAATAGGCTTTACGCACGCCGCCTTTTCGCAGTTTCTCCAGAAGGTAATGTGAAACCACTTTTGGACACAGCAACCCATCGGTGGTTTTGCGAAGGCCTACCGGGAGAATCTCTTTGCTGCACGGCAACGGCGCGATCCTGCTTGCAAAGCCACCGCAAGGGATGAGACCAATAACTTCGCTTTTCGGTATCATTAATAAAGGTGGGGCGGTTACTTTTCTCATCGGATTGGACATTACGGTTCAAGATTACTCAAAGACACATATGATTTTATTAATCGGTATCAACTACCATGATTTTAAATGTTGACATTGTTTTATTACGACGGAGCCTGCCGACATACTTGCGAAATTCATTCAGCAATTTCAATTCTA
>JAABPS010000449.1 GCA_011391835.1 Desulfobacteraceae bacterium | reverse complement strand
GTCATTGGGACGTGGTTTTTGTTTCTCATAGATCAATCGCCAAAAAGCCCCATCTGAATTAAAAAGGAATGTCCTCATCCATAGGGCCTTCCTGCAAAGGCGGTCCATTCATGTCCGGCATGGATGAATTTGCAGATGCACCTGTTGGGGCAGCATCGCCCCGGCCACCCAGCATCTGCATTTGAGAGGCAATAATATCTGTTGTATAGCGAGTAACGCCATCCTTTTCGTAGCTGCCATACTGTAGCTTACCCTCAATGTAAACCTGCTTGCCTTTGGACAGGTACTCTCCGCAGATTTCACCGAGTTTCCCAAAAGCGGTGATCCGGTGCCATTCTGTTTTCTCTTTCTTTTCGCCTTTATCTTTATCCTTCCATGTTTCAGACGTGGCAATGCTGAATTTTGCAACGGCCGTACCTGATGGTGTATAACTGACTTCAGGATCTTTCCCAAGTCTTCCAACCAAGATGACTTTATTAATCCCTGCCATTTTCTACCTCCCCTGGTTTTATATGCTTTGTACAGTCTTTTTAATTCTTACAAAACTCTCATGAGAATGTCAATGTATGTTCACAACCGTATCTTTTCCTAAATAGAATTCTCATGCTGGATCTCTCAGAGAGAGTCTTCGGATGATTTTTCCGGGCAGTGTTTCCTTTGCGCGAAGAACTCCCTGGGGGCAAATCTCCAGACAGCAGTAGCATCGGATGCATTTGTCATAATCAAACACAATCCTTTTTTTCCCACGGGATATCGCCTTGGCAGGACAATAGCGCCAGCATTCACCGCATAATTCGCACAGGCTACTATCCACAACAGGCCGCTGAAGCAGGTGTTTTCGAATCATGCGTTGAACCGGTTTGGGGCCAAAGGTGACTTTTCCCATATCCGGGAGCTTGAATTTTTGGATCATCTCAAAATCTCCTTGCACCGTGACGTCATCGGGAGCAAGGCCCAGTTGTCTGGCCGCCTTATTTGTCGGGAGCCGATCAGGCTCAATGCCGATCATCTGGCATATCGCTCTGTCTAAGGCAAAGGCGCTGCTGCTTCCGGCAATAATGCCTATAGGCCGCGGCAAACCGCTCTTCCCCGGCCCCTGTCCTTCCATGGCAAGTACGCCATCTATAATGGTTATGCATGGATTTACTGCTGCATATATTTTTACAAGAAGCGTTGCGAACATGTCTCTGTCAATTCCGTTTCTCAAATGCCATTCCGGTTTTCGGAACCCCACAATGCATCCAAAAATGTTTTTTACTCCCAGGGTGAGCAGCATCTGAGTGTGGGTTTTAAGTTTTGCTATGTTGATTACACTATTCGCTTCCATAGCTTCCCGGGCGATCTCTATTTTACCAAACGGCGGTCCAATATCTATTTTTGCAGAAGTTTCGAATCGTTTAAATTCAACATCTACGCCTTTAAACACATCGGCGTATCCGCCCTCTTTCAGAATCTTTTCAAAGGATCCCATGGCTGGACTGTCTGATATGACCGGCCGGCCTCCGTGCTCAAGAACATATTCGACAACGGCTTTTACCACTAAGGGATGTGTCAGAATGGCCTTTTCAGGCCTGGCTGGTAAAAGAAGGTTTGGTTTGATCAGAACCCGGGTATCCCTGCCAATGACACAGGATCCTGCTGACTCGATCATATCAAAGATGAGCGGACGCAGTGCATCATACTCATACGACGCTTTTTTAAAGAAAACTGCTGTCATCAGGTCTCTTGAATTTTACCGTTGAACTATAAAAACCTGCAATATTTTCAGATTCTTCTGAATTTCTGGATTTAATAATATCCTCGATTGATTTTGGCAAGAACTATTGTCCTGAGCATGCTGCCACCCAGAGGTACACTTCTAAAATAACTTAAAGACTTGACTATTGAATATGGCATCATGTAAACTATCGAAAATTTAGAATAAATATATCATGAACAAGAAATTTTCTAACATCCTGAGAATGCTTCTGCCGGTACTTGTCTGTTTCAGTTTTTTCTTTCCGGTATCCGGTTACACATCTGAAGGTGAGGGTCTGTCGATTTCGTGGGGCTTTCTGATTATTGGACTCTTTGGCGGCCTGGCGCTTTTCCTGTATGGTATGGGCAAAATGAGTGCCGGCATGAAAAAGGCCGCGGGCAACAAAATGAGATCGATCCTTGCGGCCATTACGAAAAACCGTGTCATTGGCCTGATCATTGGCGCGGTTGTCACGATGATCATTCAATCGAGCAGCGCCACCACCGTAATGCTTGTCAGTTTCGTTCAAGCGGGACTGATGACTTTCGTTCAATCTCTCGGCGTCATTCTTGGCGCTGATATCGGGACAACCGTTACCGCCCAGTTAATTGCCTTCAAATTAACAGACTACGCCCTGCTGATGGTAGCAATTGGATTCGGACTGAAAAGCACTTCTAAAAAGGAGAATATCCGGAATATCGGGCAATTTATTTTCGGCTTCGGCATTTTGTTTTTCGGCATGAAGCTCATGAGTGATGCCATGGAACCGCTCAGGACATATCCTAAATTTATTGTTCTAATGAAAGACCTTGAAAATCCGCTGCTCAGTCTGGTTGTCGGCGCCATATTTACAGCGCTGGTACAGGCAAGCGGCGCATCCATAGGCATTGCCATCGTTTTAGCCCAACAGGGATTGATCACCCTGGAAGCGGGCATTCCATTTATTTTTGGCGCAAATATAGGCACTTGCATTACTGCCGGCCTGTCGTGTATTGGAACAACCCGGGATGCGAAACGGGTAGCCATAGCCCAC
>JAABPS010000448.1 GCA_011391835.1 Desulfobacteraceae bacterium | reverse complement strand
AGAGGATAATGTTCTTTATCAGGAATAAAACCGGAGCAGTAAACTCCGTTGACGCCATTGTTAATACTTTTTATTTCATTCAGCTTTCTGTGATAATCGTAAAATGACACGATGTTTTTCAGATCATCATGATCCAATACATCCATATACAACAGGAAATAGTCGATTCCGGGTAAACCGACATACGGTTGGCATGATTCAGGAATCATTCCGCTACGGTCAAATATGCTCTTTATGACCGGTTTATAGGTTAAAATGTAATGATGCAGATTATCCGACAATTTACTTGAATTGATAGATATGCCAATACGAACTGAATCCCTGTCATATTTTTCCGACAGTGTTTTAAGTGCATTAACATTGTTCCCATTGCTGCTGATATTTGTCCTCAAGCCATACTGATTCGTCAGGTCCACCAACTTCATTAGATCAGGATGAAGGGTAGGTTCACCGCCAAGGATGTCGATAAAGGGTATTTCCAACTCACTTAAAACCGATACTATTTTTTTGAAATCAATGACATTAATATCTTGGGTCGGCTTTAAATTTCTGTTGAAACAGAAGCCGCATGACAAATTACATGAAAGCGTCGGATATAATTGAATATAGAATGGGTGGTCGGAAGTTCTCATACAATAAATTACGCTAAAGATTATCCGGATATTCCGTAATAACAGCACATGACAGGATCTGGCGCCAACGGGCCAGGGGCGCGAAACCGGCAGCCACCCCGGCATTCATTAAGCGAGGAGCAGCCATTGCATTCCAACTGACTTAAAGGAATATGTTCCACTTTCATCCAGCATTCCCTTAAGCCTTTCCGGGCGTCTCCAAGAGGTTTGTTCCTGTAGAATCCGCATTTGACTGCCTGTCCATCCGGCATGACTGTCATAAGATGTCTTCCGCAGGCATATCCTTCCGAAGATCCGTGATATCCTCCTCCGAACGCGTAATCCAGAAAAGGCACTGCCTCCTTGTAGGAAACGACGAGTTCCCCGTGCTTTTCAAGGTTGCCGCCACCGGCCATCACATCAACTCCCCATTCAACCGCACCGATATCCCGGATAAAATTCTTCATGAGGTCAAACTCATCCAGATTTTTCCGGTGGATCATGGTTGAAACTGAAACAGCTATCCCTGCCCGGGAAGCCGAGTGGATGCCTGATATTGTCTTTTCAAATGTACCTGGACCCCGGAGCGCGTCATGACCTTTTCCCCAGCCGTCTAAACTGAACTGGATCTCGTCTACATGCAGCCAAGACAACTTATCGGAATCAATTAAAGTGCCGTTTGTAAACAATACTCGGCGGGCTTTAATATCATTTGTGAGGGCGATATATTTCTTCAAATCTTTGTACAGAAGCGGCTCGCCACCTGAAATCAGCAGCCTGAGCCCCCCCATCGAGGCAAATTCCTGTGTAATGATCACGGCGTCCGAAAGAATTATTTCTCTCGATCCGGGATATCCCAGGTAGCAGTGGGCGCATCTGAGGTTGCACCTGTTCGTCAGATGGAGCTCTAAGTATCTTAAAGACGGGTCCGTGTTAACGCTGATACTTACATCAACAGGGTGTGGAACTGAAAGTGCTTCCAGCAAGCCTTCCTCTATGCAATACTCTACGAAATCGTTTTCAGACGTCAGATCTTCCCCTCTAATTGTGCCGTCGCACCTGAGAAAAAACCCAACGGCTTTTTCATCTATCTCGTATAGTTCATCATTCGAAATCTGATAGATAAACGGCTGCTCCAGTTTCTTCAAAGCCGCTTTGGGATGAAGGCGAAGATATGCCCTGCGCCAGTCGCGGTTATTCATAATCCTTTTTCCAGACCGGCTATATTGATGAGATCGTTTTCGATTAACAAGGCCAGCATAATAAAACCGCCGCAGGGTTCAATCTCATCATAAGGTTTTGCTTCAGGATCTTCTGACATGAAATTACAATCTTCAGCCCGGAAAGGGCATGTTACGCAAATGTTTTCCCCAATAATATTCGTATATTTTTGCCACAAACGGGAATCCTTTTTAAAATGAGGCAGTGCATCGGTATTAATTTGTCCGAGTAAAACAAGCTTTTCGACTACTTCAGCGCCGCGACAGGACATTTCCTCTTTATGCCCCTCTTTAAAAAAAATGCAGTAGGGGCGGCACACATAATCCTTGAAGTCATTTTTAGCCATATTTTATGACGCCCTGAAATAAATATGGCCTGTATATAATCTTCTCATACACAGGCCAATATTTCGGGTAAATAACCGGTTAGCAGGAACGCTTGCATTTGCACAGGCCGGTTACTGTTTTCCTGACTTTTTTAATGCTCATTTGCTCCTCCTCTTTCTTCTTGAAAGAATTGATTGAGTGTTTTGGTCCGATTCCTGATAATGAAGCAATCCCTTTAGCAGGAATGCTTACATTTGCACAGACCGGTTGGTGTTTTAATGATTTTCTTAATGCTCATTCGCACCTCCTCTTTCTTCTTGAAAGAATTGATTTAAAATGTTCCGGCCGATTCACTGTATTTAATCAAACACTATGAGCACAGAGAATTTATAGTGTTTATACTACAATTATTAAAATCAATCAATTAATTTTCTAAATCATGGTGTTTTGCTTGTGGCTCTGTTAAGGAGCTTAGTCATTCGCATATGACTCTATAAGATCCGGTTATTTTCTTTTTTCCACAAGAAAGAGATTGATATACTTAGGCTCGAGATCGCGCAGTGCCACTTTTTTGTACTCACTTTCAATCTCGCCGAAAAGATCATCAAAGACCCTTCC
>JAABPS010000447.1 GCA_011391835.1 Desulfobacteraceae bacterium | reverse complement strand
CCCGGCAAAAGGCCAGGAAAAGCTTAAAGGAGCTCAGAGAAAAACGTGAAAAAGTTGCCGAATGGTTTGGTGGTCTGAAGCATGGCTCCAAAGAAGCCTGGGAAGAGACTAAAAAGGGTTTTTCGAGTTCGTATAAAAAGCTTCAGGATTCATGGAAAAAGGCGGTAAAAGATTTTGGGACAGACGACTAAAGAAACGGAGAGGCGGAACAAGGGGAGGTTAAATGACGGAAAGAATACTATTAATTGCATTAACAGTCCTGTATCTTTTTATGTTTATTACACGAAACGTCGTTGTAAAGAAACGCACTGGCCAACCAGTGCGGAAAGCAGATTATTTCGTAAGATCAGCAATTATTCTCACAACGTTTTGTTTTATTGTTACGATATTTTCTACAACGGACAAGTGGTATGATTTTATGGGGAAAATAGCCTTTCTAAGGAGTTCTGTCTTCTCATCTATTGGTTTGCTGCTCTTTTTGATGAGTATTATTTTGTGCTGGATTTTTTCCGCACAGTTAAAAGGCTCTTGGCGCGTTGGAGTTCATGAAGACCAAAAAACAACTCTGATTACAGATGGAGTTTATGCGTATGTTCGAAATCCTTATTTTGATTCCTATTTCATCATGTATTTGAGTTTAATACTTATCCGGCCAAGCATAGTTCTTATCATCCTGGTCATTTTGGCTATTATTGTTTTTAATAGGATGGTGTTAAAAGAAGAGGCCTACCTGTTGAAAACGCATGGAAGTGAATATGAAAAATATAAAGCCAAAACTGGGAGGTATTTGCCCCGTTTTTATTATTGAAGATATAAGCAATGAAAGCCCTACTATCTTTCTGGGAAAGTCCTAAACATACGATCATTGAAGCAAGAAACTATATCATTGTTGTAATTGCTCTGTTTCTGGCAGGCATCATTTACGGATATGCCAATCTGCAGGATAACCAGCGGTTTCATGAAATATTTCAAAGCATTTTAAAAACACACCAAGCGGCAAGCTATTTCCCTTTTATTATAAAAATCTTTATCCGAAACTCAATTATTGCTTACATTTCAATGAGATTTGGAATCGTGCTGGGGATACTTCCTGTTTGTTCTTCATTTTTTAATGGTCTTATGATCGGCTGGTTTTCAGTAACTTTTAAGAGTATGAGCCAATCCAATCTTTTCCTCCTATTAATGCCTCACGGTGTTTTTGAACTATCTGCCATGTTCATTGCCTGGGGAATCGGGCTTTGGCGGGCTAAGGTTTTATTTGGCCCGGATGTTGAAAATGAAAAGAAAACTTCTTTAATCAAAATGCATAACGTCTATCTGCGGGTTACGCTGCCATTACTTTTCATTGCAGCAGTAATTGAAGGACGGGGAATGCTTTAGGAGTAAATAGTGACACGTAAATAGACACGAGTTTAGAATGTGTGATACAAATTTTAAAATATGGAGTTATACATCATGTCAAAGGTAATGATTCAGCCATCGACGTACGAGAATGTAGGGCAGGCGGTTGACCGTGTGTTTGAGCTTTTTCCTTTGGATTTGAAAGGCAAAAAAGTATTAATCAAGCCCAATGTGCTTAGAGCGTCTGAGGCCAAGGAAGGCATTGTCACCCATCCCGCAGTGCTTCGTGCTGTGGTTGAAAAGGTAGAGGCCATGGAGCCTGCATCCATTGTTGTGGGAGATAATCCGGGTGTGGTCAGCTATGGAGCCAATGAGGAAAGTTTTAACAAAACGGGGTTGATGGAAGCTTCAAAAGGCTATTATCAAAATATTGGAAACGAATCCCGAAAGGTAGCATTTGATCCGGATTTAATGTCCCATGTTAGTATTTCACAGGCCGTATTGGACGCGGATGTCATTATCAGTGTGCCGAAATTTAAAACCCACGGATTAACGATATTAACCGGTGCGATAAAAAACAGTTACGGTTTTTTGCCGGGTGCGCAGAAGGCAAAACTTCATGGTCTGTCCGGAGGCCCGAAACGCTTTCATGAACTGCTGGTGGATGTTTTCCAGCTCCGCGTGCCGGAGCTTTTTATCGTGGATGCCGTTGTTGGCATGGAGGGAAACGGCCCCGCGTCAACGGACCTTAGAGATATTGGACAAATTCTTGCTTCGGACAATGCGGTGGCATTAGATTCTGTTATTGCTACGATGATGGGGGCTGATCCAAAAAGCCTGCACTTTCTGTACAAGGCAAAAGAGGCAGGGCTGGGAGATTTTGAAATGGGATCAATCCAAATAATAGGCGAGTTAAAACAGATACCGGATTTCAAGCTTCCTCCGTCCAGGGGTGAAGGCATTTTACAAAATACCGCCATTCAGGAAATCCTGCGCTCACGATCCCTGATGCGTCCCAAAGCGGATCCGGAGCGTTGCACCCAATGTGGAAATTGTGTTGAACAGTGCCCGGTTTCGGCCTTGTCCATGAATGAGGATCTTCCGGAAGTGGATTCCTCTCTTTGCATTGCCTGTTTTTGCTGTCAGGAAATTTGTCCTGAAAAGGCGATTGCTTTGCAATAAATGAAAAAAGTAAATAAGGAAGTATCTATGGGTAGCAATCACGGCTCACCGATTAAAGCGATTTTATACGCTTTTTTTGCAAATCTTGGCATTGCAATTGCCAAAACCATAGCCGCGCTATTTACAGGTTCCAGCAGTATGATTGCGGAGTCACTTCATTCCTATGCAGATACAGGCAATCAGCTGCTGCTTCTTTTGGGTCTGCATCGGGCCAAACGACCACCCGATGTGGAGCACCCTCTTGGGTATGGAAAAGTCACCTATTTCTG
>JAABPS010000446.1 GCA_011391835.1 Desulfobacteraceae bacterium | reverse complement strand
GATATTATATGTGCGGGAAAATTGTTGGTTTTTAGAAATATCTTCAGCGCTTATCTGATATACAGACACATGGGTTAATTGTAAAAACCTGGCAAGGTGTTTTAAAAAACTGACTTTTTTTCGTGAGGTATCGATAAGGGTGATGGATAACTTAGGAAGTAAAATTGCAAGCGGTATGCCTGGGAATCCCCCTCCAGAACCAATATCAAGGATGGATGCATCGGGTGCGATATACAGCGATGGGGCAATGGAATCTAAAAAATGTTTAACGGCAATTTCAAAAGGATCGGTAATGGCCGTAAGATTGATCTTTCTATTCCATGCAATTAGTTCGTTTGCGTAAAGGGAAAATTTCTTTGCTGTCTCATTATCCAGATGAATGCCAAGATCATGTGCGCCATCGATCAAAAGCCGATTCCAGCTGTTGGTTCCTGTTTCCATGCCACTGTCTGTTAATTGATACAAACACGCCAGACATCTTTAATATCCGTGGTTCCTTTGAACATCTTTAAAATCCCATCCTGTTTTAATGTTGTCATCCCCTGCTCAATGGCTTGCTGGGCAATTTCTTCAGTGCCGGCGGCTTTTTTGATCATCAGTTTTATTTCCGGTGTTCCGTCCATTAATTCATGAATACCCACACGCCCTTTATATCCGGTGCCTGAACAAAACTCGCACTGAGCTGTTTTATATAAAGCAATGCTGGGTGAATAGGTAATACCGGTTTTATGAAAATGCTTTTCTCCATATTCTTTCACAATATCGAAAAACTCCTCTTCTGTTGGACGGTATTCTTTCTTACATTCCGTACATAACCGTCTGACAAGCCGTTGGGCAAGTACACCCAGAAAAGCGTCTGAAAAATTAAGCGGATTTAACCCCATGTCAAGCAAACGGGTGACTGTTTCAGGGGCACTGTTTGTATGCAGTGTCGAAAAAACAAGATGCCCGGTAAGAGATGCTTCAATGCCAATTTTGGCTGTTTCTTCATCGCGCATCTCTCCGATCATAATCACGTCCGGATCCGCTCGTAAAAATGATCGCATGACCCTTGCAAAATTAAGCCCTATCTTCGGCCTTGCTTCAACCTGGCGAAGTCCTGCCTGGGTAATTTCTATAGGATCTTCTGCTGTCCATATTTTAATTCCAGGTTTATTAATGGTACCTAACGCCGCGTGAAGTGTGGTTGTTTTCCCCGATCCTGTGGGCCCAACGCACAGAATAAGTCCGTAGGGTTTTGATATGATCTTTGTCATGATCGCAAGGTTTCGGTCAGACATATTCATATCTTCTAAAGGCATGGCGCCGGCTTTGGCCAGAATTCGTAATACAGCGTCTTCAAATCCTCCTGCCGTCGGAATGGTTGCAAGTCGTAACTCAAAAATAGGTACTCCCTTTCGTTTGAATTTAATTTTCCCATCCTGCGGAAGCCGTCTTTCCGCTATGTCAAGCGATGCCATTATCTTAATTCGTGATATAATACCCCGGGCCATTGAATTGGGCACTTTGATATAATCCTGGCACACTCCGTCTATTCTAAATCGGATAGTTGTCGCCTTTGTAACAGGGGATGGCTCAACATGAATGTCCGACGCACCTCTTCGATACGCAGCAATAATGCATTGATCAACCAGCTTCACCACCTTGCTGGAGCTCCCATCTGCTGATTCATCACCGTAATCTTCTTCATCTGCCTCTTCTTCAAATGAAATGTCTGGAATATCGATATCATCATATTCACTGTCTGCTGAAACTCCCTCAGTCGGAATTTCAGCTTCAAAAAATCGTTTAACGTACTCTTCGATATCTTCTTTTATTGCTACATTGAAAACAATTTTTTGTGTCTTCATCAATGTTTTGATATTATCGGTCTTATTCAGATCCTTCGGATCATCGACAAGAACTTCCACGCCTTCCTTTCCCCAGGATACGGGCACCCATCCGGCGTTCATCAAAAACGGCTTCTTTAGGTCGCGAAGCAGTTCAAATGGGGTTTGGATAGCGGGATCATGCCCCTTAAACGGGATCCCGTAAAACTCCTTAAAGGATTTTCCTATTTCTTCTTTTCGAATATGAATATGCTCCACCAGAACATACTCAACACTTTTTCCCATTTTCTTAGATAGCGCATACGCTTTTTGCAGTTGTTCGTTTGAAACGATCGCATTTTTCAATAAGTAATCATATTTTGATCGAGGCGTCATGGACTGACTAACGGAGTCCAACCTCTTTTTTATTTCCAGTGATCGTGGGTTCAACGCCAACGAAGATTTATAAAGATCAATAGCTATATCCCTATGATCTCTTTTCTCCATTTCCAGTCCCAAATTGAATTTAATCGCCGCCCTGTCTTCCTGTTTCAGCCTGTTATCTTTAATTATTTTATCAATATACTCTACAACTTTGTTGGGAGATCGTGTTTTTAAAAGACAATCCGTCATTTCAGAAATTGTTTTATCGTACGGATGATCAAGAAACAAAAGCTTTTCATATTCAACAACCGCCTCATTGTAAAGCCCCATATCTTTAAAGGCCATTGCACTGTCAGAAATTGCTGGAATATTTTCCGGGATATAAAGCGCTTCTTTGAACATGGATATATCTTCTGCAGAGACACTCTGTGGAGTAGCGCTTGCTCGTTCTTCGATTTCTTTTTGTATCGCCTGTATCTGTTCTTTTACTTTTTCCAGGAGCATCATATCCTCTTCAGGAATTAATGGGATAACCTTCTGATACACCTCTAAAGATTCATCCAACAACCCCATTTCATGAGGCAAAGGTCTGTCATGAAATGGGG
>JAABPS010000445.1 GCA_011391835.1 Desulfobacteraceae bacterium | reverse complement strand
CTCCCAGTACGAGCTCCCCATCGCCCAAAACGGCTATATTCATATCGAAACAAATGGAGATAAAAAAAGGATTGGTATCACCCGAATCCATATGGAAGAAGACGCCGGAAAGCTCGGCCATGTTCCCAGCCGCCCGGTGAGCCATGTTGATTTCAACCGGACAGGAGTACCCCTTATTGAGATCGTCAGCGAACCGGACATCCGGTCTTCCGAAGAAGCAGGAAATTATCTGCGAAAGCTTCGCTCCATTCTTCGATACCTGGGTATCTGTGACGGCAACATGGAAGAGGGAAGCTTCAGGTGTGACGCCAATATTTCCATCCGGCCAAAAGGCACGGAAACATTCGGCACGCGTGCGGAAATAAAAAATCTCAATTCATTTAAACATGTGGAAAACGCCCTGCGCTTTGAAATTGACAGGCAGACGGAAGCGCTGACGGATGGGCAATCCATTGTTCAGGAAACAAGGCTCTGGAATCCGGACAAAGGAAAGACAGAATCCATGCGGGGAAAAGAGGATGCCCATGACTACAGATACTTTCCGGATCCTGACCTTGTGCCGCTGGTCATCGACAGCGCATGGATCAACGAAATTCAGAAAGCCCTGCCCGAACTTCCAGACGAAAAAAAAGAGAGATTTATCCGGCAGCACAGCCTTTCGGCGTATGATGCCGATATCCTTACCTCTTCCAAAGAACTGGCGGACTATTTTGAAAAATGCCTGAGCATATATAAAAACCCAAAACAGGTGTGTAACTGGATAACGGGTCCTTTGCTCGGAATGTTGAACGCCGAGAATAAGACCATTGATGAATCACATGTAACCCCTGAACATCTTGCAGACCTTCTGTTGATGATCGATGCCGGCACCATCAGCGGCAAAATTGCAAAAACCGTTCTTGAGGAAATGGCAAAAACCAGAAAACCAGCGGAAGCAATTATATCGGAAAAGGGCCTTGTGCAGGTAACGGATGAAGCTGCCATCGAAGAAATTATCTCAAAAGTCCTTTCACAAAATAAAGATGAGGTGGACGCATACAGAAGCGGAAAAACCAAGTTATTAGGACATTTCGTGGGGAAGGTCATGCAGGAGACTAAGGGAAAAGCGAACCCGAAAATTGTTAATGATCTGCTGAAAAAAAAGCTCAGCGAATTGTAGACGGATACACCATTAAACGCGTCATGCTGCTTAAAAATTGCCTTGTCTTTAAATATTGAAACAATTATGATGGTTTTGTAAAAAGTCGAAAAATGCCCGTTTTGTCATTTCGAACACAGTGAGAAATCTTGGTTTTTCACTCGGTTGAAAGATCCCTCTCTTCGTTCGGGATGACACATTCTGACTTTTTACGAACATTTTAAATGCCAAGTTTAACATTTTAGACAATTGTAATAACACCAAAACAAAAACTTAACACCTAAAACCTAAAACATTGTGAATTCGGTTTTCGAATTCACAATAGAAGGAGGACATTTTCTTGAAAACATATCTTTCAAACAAATTCAAATGGTTGTTCATCGCCTTTGTTCTATCCATGGCAATTATAGGTGCGCCCGTTTATACAGCCGCAAAAATAGATACG
>JAABPS010000444.1 GCA_011391835.1 Desulfobacteraceae bacterium | reverse complement strand
ACATCAATTCAGAAAAAGACCTCTCCTATTTAAAAGAGGGTATTTCTTCCATGCTGGAATCCCGCTTGGCATGGGAAGGCAGGGTTCAGGTCATCAACCGGGACATGACAGCCGCAGTGGCAAAAACCGCCAAACAGCCCATGGATGAAAACAGCGCACGAACGATTGGTTCAAAGCTGAATGCAAACTATATTCTCTTTGGCAACCTCACCGTAGTTGGAAACAGTGTGAGCATTGACGCCAAAATGGTTGATATGTCCAAAGCGCGGGAAACCCTCTCCTTCTACAACCAGAGCCCGGATATGAACGAGGTAATCCCCAGAATTAATTTGATCGCCGAAGAGATTAATCAGAAGGTGTTTGATCGAAAAACAAAAGTAAGCTCATTGCCGAGCTCAGACTATGATAAAAAAGATGAGTCGTCCGCGTATGCGCATCCGGAAACGGTTCTGCGTGAAAGTAACCGCCAGAATAAAGGCGGATCTCCGTTTATTTACAGCGGCGGCGAAGGGGAAGGCCCCGGATTTCAGAAAACCAGGAATCTCAAAATAGAAATCAGAAGCCTGTCCATCGGTGATGTAAATGGGGACGGAACAACAGAAACGGTGTTTGTATCTCCTCAGAAGCTTCATATTTATAAGTTTGATCAGGGAGGATTTGTAAAAATCAGCGAAATCCCTGGTGGTGTTCAACACAGGTTCATTGGTGTTGATGTGGCGGACATCAATAAAAATGGCATCGCTGAAATTTTTGTATCATGCATAAACAACAACAGCCGTGATGTTCAATCATTTATCGTGGAATGGGACGGCGCTGCTTTTAAGAAAACAGCAGAGAATGAAAAGTGGTATTTCAGGGTGCTACATCATCCTCTGTTTGGTAAAATACTTATTGGTCAGCAAAAAGGTATTGACGCTCCAATAATGCACACCGCATTTAAAATCGAATGGGATGAACTGAAAGGAAAGTACGTCAAAAAGGATACATTAAAACTGCCGGAAGGCAGCAATATTTTCGGACTGGCCATTGGAGATGTCCAAAATAACAGAAATGATCTCATGATAGGATTCGACAATGACGACCATTTGAGAATCTTTAATCACGCAGGAAAGGAAGACTGGAAAAGTGAAGAAGAATACGGCGGCAGCGAGAACTTCATAGAATATGAAGAAAGCATCTATGTTTCGAAAAATGATCCTATGAAAGACCG
>JAABPS010000049.1 GCA_011391835.1 Desulfobacteraceae bacterium | reverse complement strand
CATCGATTTCATTATCATTAATAAATTGTGATAGTTCCATACTCCATGGCCTACGAATGAGAAGTATGTCATTATCAAATCCTTCTCTTTTTATTAATTCTGTGCAATCTGGTAGTTTTATGGGCATATATCAAATATTTTTCCTGCTTTTTTAAGTTTTTTCATTTTGTTTTTTGCCACCGCACGCCGTCTATTTTTATCTAAAGTTTCTCTTTCGAGCTCAAGCTCGTCCATCACCATTTGCTCAACTACTCTTCTTTGCTCTGATGTAAGTTTTTTTCCACCTGAATCTCCCAGCGGAAATATTTTTATGTGGTCATCAAGTTTTTTAATTTTATTTTTTACGCTATCTTCGAGTTTGTTTTTGACTGCTTTATTATGTTCATAAATATGCTCCGGCGTTCGTCTTTGTATATCGTTTGTAGATCCCGCATAATACGGTTTTCCTGAAACTGAATCTACAAAGACATAAATGGCATCGGTAATCGCCTCTGTTATTATTTCTTCAACTACTGCACAGCCCAAATTGACTAAAATCCTTCTTCCTAAAAGAACCTTCTGACCCGATTCATTTTTTCTTAGAAGTGAATCAATGGACATGGACATCATTAAATCCAGTATCATTAATCCTGATGGGTCTATCAGATTCGAAGGATTATTATAACAGTAAGTGTATTTATGAAATGATTCCGGGGTCCTCTCAAGACCTGCCCAGGGATCAACGGTCAAAAACCTCCCTGTTGCCTGATCATAATATCTCGCCCTGAGGTAGTAGAACCCTGCATTAGGATCGTACTGCTCCCCTGTGTAGAGATAATTATTGGGAGTAGAGCCGCTCTGGCTGGTCAGCACGCCAAATGCATCGTAGGTATAAGTGTCTGTGACTGCTTGCGAAGTATTGGAGAGCTGCCTCATGGACATCTGGCCGTCGTAGTGGAAGTAATTGGTGATCCACTTCTTCTTGTCTTCCCGCACCTGACTGATCAGATCATCGCCGTAGATATAGCTTGCAGTCAGCGCGCCGGATTCGTCAAACTCCTCAAGCACCTGAGCGTAGGGCCGATATTAAATATAGATTGTCAAAGAGCAGATAATGGCCAAGAGGCCAGAGAAGTATTATTTCTTTTTACTTATTAAAAATAGAAATGATGAATTGTAGATATAATCCAAATGTCATGTTTTTATCATCGTATTTTTAATCAATATAGATGAATGAGTCAAGGGAAGACTTGGATATCATGTATCTATTTCAGTAAAATAATTTATTCATAGAGACGGGGAGATGTGGGAATAGTATGATTACATACACCGCATATATGACAATCATCCATCTTGCATGGGTCAGACGGTTGGCTGCGCATGGCTTTTTTATATTCGTGTTGAAGGAACTGTTTGTGAAGGCCGTGATCGATAAAGTCCCATGGCAGAAGTTCATCCAGCGGTATTTCTCTGTAGGTGAAAAAATCTGGATCAGGGACTGCTGTTTTTAGTGTCTTCGTCCAATTTCTATTATTTTTAAGTGTCTGTTCCAATATCAAAGAAATTTTTCTGTTTCCTCTGGAAAGCAGGGTTTGTATATATGCAGACCGTGGTTTTTCAATCTGAAGATTCACGTTGGGAATTACTTTCAACCTTTTTTTAATATAATCTATTTTTACTTTTAATGATTGCTCATGATCCATCGAAGACCATTGAAACGGTGTAAATGGTTTTGGAATAAATGGGTTTAGGCTTATGGAAATAGTGCCTATTTTTTTTCTGGGTCTGCTGAATGCCAGAAACATCTTTTTTATTGATTTGCATAACGTGACAATTGCCTCAATATCATCCATGCTTTCAGTGGGCAGCCCAATCATGAAATACAGTTTTAAATTAGGAATACCGGCCGTTACCAGGAACTCGGTTGCCTGAAGGATGGCCGATTCGTCAAGCCCTTTATTGATGACCTTACGTATCCTGTCTGATCCCCCCTCAGGAGCAAGGGTAGCGGTTTTCACACCGCAGTTATGAAGCGCTGACGCCAGCTCACGGGTTAGTGAATCCGCTCTGATTGAACTAAACGAAATATGTCGAGGATGTTGATATATGCTTGCGCAGAGATCTAAAATGCCGGGGAGATTTGAAACAGCAGATCCTACCAGGCCTATTTTGTTTGTAAGAGGAAAAGCGTGATTAACGCATTCTCTGATTTGTGGGATTGATCTGAATCTGGGGGGCCTGTAAATATACCCAGCCGCGCAGAACCTACATCCGTGGTAACAGCCACGGCCAACTTCGATTAAAAAAGCATTGGAAAAGACTGTGTGTGGCGTCAGCAATGCGCTGCAGGTTGAACTATGGGTCAGGTCTTTTACATACCGACGGCTGATTTTTTCAGGTACATCTTCAACTGTTTCAAAAGCCCGAAGGGTGTTATCTTTGTTGTATGACTCTTTGTAGAATTGAGGAACGTATATTCCCGGCACCGTTGAAGCAAGTTTTTTCAGACAGGTTTTTCTGCTTACAGTTAAGTTGATATTGTTGATAAAGTCAGACAAAATATCTTCTGCTTCGCCAATGAGGAAACAATCAATAAATGGGGAGACAGGCTCAGGGTTGATCATACAGGCAACACCACCGGCAATGATCAGCGGACAACTGGAATCTCTATCTTTTGAATTCAGGGGGATTCCGGATAATTCAAGAATATCCAATACGTTTAGGTAGTCGTTTTCAAAAGATAATGAGAAAGCAATAATATCAAAATCAGAAAAAGGTCTGCCGGATTCTACCGAAGCGAATTGTTGACGGGTATAGGGTTTGTTATCAGACAGAAAGAATCGTTCACAAACAATATGGTCATTTTTGTTAAACAGGGCGTAAACTGCCTGATAGCCAAGATTGGACATTCCCACATGATAGGTATTTGGATAAATAAGAAGCACATGGATGCGGCCCCTCCATGATTTTTTAATTGTACCTATTTCTTCCGGTCCATCAAACCCTATTTTTTGAAATTTACTCTGTTTCCATGCCATCATAACAGCTGGCTGCATTCACGTCCGTTTAGTTTGCGTCCTTGCGTAAAAAGGCAGGGACATCCAGATTGCTGTTACTCCCTGCCAGCTTTTTAAGCCTTTTGTGGACTAAACTCGCGGACTGATTGATTGTTTCTTCGTTTCGGATGAACGTCGGTCGATCCAAATCAATATCATCATGGTGAGTATTTGAAAAAGGAAAATCCATTACATTGCTGGCTTTAGAGCGATCACCATGTTTTTCGGACATGGAAGATTCAGGCCCGGACCCAATACCGGTTGCAATCACGGTTACCCTCATTTCATCGCCAAGATTATCGTCGATCACAGTTCCCCAGATAATTTCAGCATTACTTCCGACTTCGTTATAAATACGTTCCGAGGCTTCTGTCATTTCCTCCATTGTCAAGTCGCTGGAGCAGGTGATGTTGATTAAAACGCCCTTTGCGCCGGAGATGGAGGCGTCTTCTAAAAGAGGATGGGCAATGGCGAGTTCAGCCGCTTCCGTTGCCCTGTTTTGGCCGCTGGCTTTCCCGATGCCCATGATTGCCATGCCTGCTTTTGACATGATTGTTTTTACATCTGCGAAGTCAAGGTTCACAAGACCGGGCATCATAATAAGATCTGAAATTCCCTTAACCGAATGAAGAAGAACTTCATCTGCACGCCTGAACATTTCAACCATCTTGGCATTTTTGGGTGCAAGGCCTTTGAGGCGGTCATTGGGTATGGTAATCACCGTATCCACTGATCTTTTTAGTTCATTGATTCCATCTTCTGCCTGTTTCAGCCGTTTTTTTCCTTCAAAGGAAAAAGGTTTTGTAACGACGGCTACGGTCAACACGCCCAGATCTTTGCAAATTTGAGCGATAACAGGTGTGGCGCCGGTACCGGTTCCACCGCCAAATCCTGCTGTTATAAATACCATATGGCTCTCATCCAGTACACTTCGAATCATATCGCTGTTTTCGATGGCGGCATCTCTGCCAATTTGAGGGTTGGCACCAGCTCCAAGGCCCTGCGTGAGCTTTTCACCGAGCTGGAGTTTAATGGGTGCCTTTGATATTTCCAGTGCTTGTGCATCGGTATTGGCTACGATAAACTTTACGCCCTGAAGTTTGGAGGCAATCATGTTGTTAATCGCGTTTCCACCTGCACCGCCCACACCCACCACCTTAATTTTTGCTGACTTTTCACTATCTACATAGGTAAACATATTTTCCCCCTTTTCGTTGCATTCCGTTTATATGTTTATACAATATCATTAAACCATTTTTTCATTCTATTCGTTACACGATTAAAGATGTTTCTATCCCGTATTCTGAATTTTTTTAATGTTTGATTTCTGGCACCATAAAGAACCAGGCCGACACCGGTAGCGTACATGGGATTATTTACTACATCCACCAACCCGCTGATTCCTCTGGGTTTGCCGAGCCGGGTGGGAAGATTAAACACAGATTCGGCCATTTCAATAACATCATTTAACAGAGCGGTTCCTCCTGTTATTACGATTCCCGAAGGGATAATATTTTCCATGCCTGCCCGATAAATTTCTCTGTTGATCAATGTAAAGATTTCTTCAACACGGGGTTCCAGAATCTCTCCAAGGAGCTGCCTGGGAAGATGTTTGGCTTTTCTTCCTCCCATTCCCGGGACTTCAATCGTTTCATCGTTGTTGATGTTTTGAACCACACAGCTGCCGTGTTTTATCTTTATTTTTTCTGCTTCAGCGAGCGGGGCTCTTAATCCGATGGCAATATCATTGGTAAGATTATTTCCGCCAAGTGCAAGAACGAAGGTGTGCCGAATATTATTATTGGCAAAGATCGCCAGATCCGTTGTCCCTCCACCCAAATCTAACAAAGCGGTGCCGAGTTCTTTTTCCTCGTCCGTCAGCACTGCCTCTCCAGATGCGAGAGATTCAAGGACAATATCACAGACATCCAGCCCCGCTCGGTTTGCACATTTTACAATATTATGAGCTGAAGTCACGGCGCCGGTAACAATATGAATTTTGGCTTCCAGACGAACACCAGCCATACCTACAGGGTTTTGGATGCCTGTTTCTTCATCAACGATGAATTCCTGCGGCAGTACATGTATGACTTCCCGATCCATTGGAATAGCCACTGCACGGGCGGCATCGATGACACGTTGAACATCATGCTCGGCAATTTCCTGTCCTTTTATTGCGACAATTCCTCGGCTGTTAAAACCCGTGATGTGGCCGCCCGCGATGCCTGTATAAACCGAAGAAATTTCGCAGCCAGACATGAGCTCGGCCTCTTCAACAGCCTTTTTGATGGATTCGACAGTGGACTCAATATTAACAACGACACCCTTTCGGAGTCCGATGGATGGATGCGTGCCGATCCCAATAATATTTATTTCATTTCCCGATGCTTCACCCACAACAGCACAGATTTTTGTTGTCCCAATATCCAGGCCGACAATGACATCTTCCTGTCCCTGCATATTTCGCCTCCTTATGACTTCATGATAATTATATTTGCGACGGTTTTAATACAATTCTATTCAGGTTATTCACATCAATAAAAATAAAATTCTTCAAATCAGGTCTTTCGTTTAAAAAGGTAAAAATCATTTTTAAGCTTTCATATTTTTTTGGATAATCTCCATATCCTAATTTTATTTTTTTGATCCGTCCTGATAGATTCAGCGTAAGGCCTGTCTGTTTGTCTACTTCAATCCGTTTAATGATGCCTGTTGGTAAAATGCAGTCCGGTTTTAATCCAAGATGTAATATCTTCATCACGTCATCAAACGGCATTCCTTTTATCTCTCCATTTGAATCTATATCTGAAGGTCTGAAACCAGCGATAACCGGTATATTCTTAAGGCCGGACGAGCTTATTTCAATGAATATTTCTCCAGAATAATTGATAGCGAAGGTGCGCCCCAAATCGAGAATGGCTATTGGCTGATGTTCTTTGACTTTAACGGTAATACCTGAAGGAAAATTTCTTCGTATGTCAGCTTCTGCAATTATTGGATGCATTATCAGACGTTTTTTAGCGGCTGAAAGATTCATGGAAAGAATATTTTCTCCAGCATGAAGCTGTGCGTACTCAACGATCTGTTCGTCGGCCAATTGAACATTGCCATTCACTGAAATGGTTTTGGCATTGAAATAATTCCACTGGACAATAAGATCGTAGCCGAAGATGATAAAAATGCTTATCCCTGCCAGTAAGCTCAGGAGGAAAAATATTTTTAGAATTAATCCTAAATTCTGAAAGGAAAAACGCCTTCTACCCGAAGGTGGTTTTTTATAATAGTTTTTTGATTTTCCTTTAATCCCCAACAATTTTCACCTCTGGTTCAAGGATGATATTAAATAATTTGAATATTTTTTCCTGCACGTGTTTCATCAGCCATAATATGTCTTCTGCAGAGGCTTTCCCTGTATTGATGATGAAATTGGCATGTTTTGCCGATATTTCTGCGTCGCCTTTTCTTATCCCTTTTAACCCTGCCTGATCAATCAGCAGTCCCGCAGGCTGTTCGGGTGAAGGATTTTTAAAAAAACACCCCGCACTTGGCCAACCGATGGGCTGTTTTCGCTTCCGATCTTTAAGAATTAATTTTGCCTCTTTTTTTAACTCCCGATCATCCGTGTGATTCAGGATAAAGCCGCCATTTAATATGATCGGATGTTTTCCGTGTAATGCATGGTTCGTATTTGCTAACGAGAGATTTCGATAGCTGAAATTCAACTGGTTTTTGCATAGGGTTTGCGGTTTTCCATCAGGAAGTAAAATATCAATTGTATCAAGAATATCTTCCATTGTCCCCTTAGAGGTTCCCGCGTTCATTTTAATTCCACCGCCGATTGTTCCGGGGATACCGATTGCAAAGTTCATCCCTGAAAGACCCTCGTTCATGGCAAACGTGCAAAGCGATCGCAATGTCGCGCCTGCCATTGCTCGTACACGGTATTTATTCTTTCCTAAATCGGTCTTTGTTATTTCATTTAAACATTTCTTTAACGATATGACGATTGCCTGTATTCCTTTGTCTTTCACCAGCAGATTTGTTCCTTCCCCAATGATAAGATACGAATGCTGCCGATGCGCTGCCCAGGCGGTCAACTCAAACAGCTGTTTTTGAGTCTCCGGTGAAACGTATACATCCGCAGGGCCGCCTATCCGCAAGGATGTATGTTTTGACATCAATTCGCCAAATTTGATTTTTGTGCCGAAAAGCTGTGTTAGCCATTTTTTATCGTTTGGATCCAAGGCCATTATCATATCCGTCATTTTAAATATAAAAGAACATCTGCCAAAAACGTTATTTGTCCTGTGATAACTCTTTCAGCAAAGATTCTCCCACCTGCCAAACGTTTCCAGCGCCAAGCGTCAGAAGAACATCGCCCTCTTTTACTATGTCTTTAAGACTGCTGACGGCTGTTTTTGAGTTCTCTACGAAAAATACTTCCCGGTGGCCATGTGAGATGATTCCCTCGCATAACGCCTTACTGGTAACACCCTCGAGCATCTTCTCGCCTGCTGAATATATAGGCAATACAAAAAGTATATCCGACTGATAAAATGCTGTCGCAAAATCATTAAAGAGTGCTTTTGTTCGGGAATACCGATGCGGCTGAAAGATGACAACGATACGCCGATTCGGCCAACATTCCTTCACGGCCTGAAGTGTTGTCTTGATTTCCGTGGGGTGATGGCCATAGTCATCAACCACCGTGATCCCTTTTTGTTTTCCTTTTATTTCGAGCCTTCGCTGAACACCTTGCAGCGATTCCAGCGCTTCTTTGATCACCTCAAATGCAAGATCTAATTCTATTCCCACGGCAATGCTGGCCAGGGAATTGTACACATTGTGCAATCCCGGCAGATTTAATGTAATCCGGCCCAGTTTTTCTCCCATCCGATGAACGGTAAACATACTTTTTTGCCCATCAAAAGTTATATCGAGCGCCTGATATTCGGCCTGTGTGCTCATACCGTACGTTGTAAACCGTTTCTTTATTTTTGGGATGATATCCTGGATGGCCTCATTATCCAGGCATAAAACAGCAAGGCCATAAAATGGAATTCTGTCGAGAAAATTTAAAAATGTTTCTTTGATTTCGTTTAAGTCCTTATAAAAATCGAGATGCTCTTTATCGATATTTGTTACCACCGCTATTGCAGGAGAATATTTCAAAAAGGATCCGTCACTTTCATCTGCTTCTGCAACAATAAAATCACCCTTTCCCAGAACAGCGTTTGATCCAATGCTTTTAAGCTTGCCCCCAATAACCACAGTAGGGTCAAGGCCGCCTTTATCAAGAATGGATGCAATGATGGACGTGGTTGTTGTTTTGCCATGCGCTCCGGCAATTGCGATACTGTATTTTAAACGCATCAGTTCAGCGAGCATTTCTGCTCTTGGAATAACCGGAATAGATGCCAGCCGTGCGGCAACGATTTCAGGATTATCCGTATGAATTGCGGAAGAGATCACCACAACATCCGCACCGGCAATTTGATTGGCTGAATGGCCTTCAAATATTTTGCCGCCGAGGCTTTCTAGGCGCTGGGTAATATCGGATACATTCATATCAGACCCTGAAACCTTATACCCAAGATTGAGCAGGAGCTCGGCAATACCGCTCATCCCAATGCCGCCAATTCCTATAAAGTGTATGTGATATTTTTTTAAATACATAATCGGATAAATGTTTTATGTGCTTGCGTGTGGTCCTGTTTATTTATTTAAAAATGTAAAGCAGTCATCCACGATAGATTTTGCTGCTTCGGGTCTGCCCATCTGTTTTGCCTTTGCTGCCATTAACGAGAGAGCGTCCGGATGGGAAGCGTAATGCTCCATCCGTCTTGCGAGCAGCTTGAAACACAGGTCCTTCTGAAGTATCATTTCAGAGGCTCCTGCATTAGCCAGCGCCTTCGCATTGCTTGCCTGATGATTATCGGCTGCAAAAGGATAGGGGATAAATATCGCGCTTTTTCCCATGGCGGTGATCTCTGCGATGGTTGTTGCGCCGGCTCTGCATATGACCAGATCCGCACGTTTGTATTGCTGAGCCATATCGTCAAAAAATGCTTTTACTTCAGATGGAATACCCATTGATTGATAGACATTTTTAACTGTACTTTCATCCTGAAGACCGGTCTGATGGATGAAAAAATAATGATGTTTTTCTTTTAAATGCGTTAATGCTTCAATGATTGCTTCGTTCAAGGCATGCGCGCCCTGGCTGCCTCCTAAAATGAGTATGGTAAAGCGTTCCTGTTTGTGAAAAGAATCTCTGGTTTGGCTGCTGGCAGTTAGGGCTGCATGTTCAAAAAATTCTTTCCGGACCGGGTTCCCGGTGAAATAAACTTTTTTAGGGTTTAAATATTCTTTTGTCTCTTCAAAGGAGATATATATCCGTTTCGCAACGTCAGATAAGATCCTGTTGGTAACACCCGGGATCGTATTTTGCTCATGAAGAACAACGGTGGTTCTCATGAGCCATGCCCCTATGACGACTGGGCCGGATGAATAGCTGCCGACCCCTACAACGATACTGGGCTTGAATTTTTTTAAAATAAAGATGGATTGAAAAATTCCTTTTGGTATTTTTATGGCTGATTTAATTTTCTGCCGAAAGCCGAGCTGTTTGATTCCTCCTGAGCTAATGGCTATGTGCCTGAGTCCAACCTTCGATAAAATGTTTTTTTCAAACGGGGTGCCTGAACTGACAAAAAGAACTTTGTTTTTAGGGTTTCTTGCCATAATTTCCTGAGCGATAGCTATCCCCGGGAAAAGATGTCCTCCCGTTCCGCCTCCAGCGATAACGAACCGGTGCGCTGTTTCTTTTTTATTTGCAGCTTCCATATTCATGCCGATCTGGATGCTCCTATATTCATCAGGACGCCAACACACGCCATATTGATCAACAGGGATGTACCGCCATAGCTCAAAAAGGGAAGGGTAAGTCCTTTTGTGGGTAACAGTCCCAAGGTGACACCCATATTAATACAGGCTTGAAGTATGATGGCGGATGTAAAGCCGATGGCCATAAATGCCCCAAACAGATCTTTTGTGTTTCGCGCGATGCTGATCCCCCGCCATAAAATCAGAAGATAAAGACTGAGTATAAACAGTACACCAATGAGACCCAACTCTTCACCGATAACGGAAAAGATAAAATCCGTATGGGGTTCAGGAAGATAAAAAAGTTTTTGATACCCTTTGCCGATACCTGCACCCCATATACCGCCTGAACCAAATGCCATAAACGAATGAATCATCTGGTATCCTTCATCTGTGGGATATTGCCATGGATTTAAAAATGTCATCAGACGGCTTACTCGGTACTGGGCGCTGGTTAAAAACAGATATGCTACCGGTAAAAGCAAAGCCAGGGACGTTATCAGATGAAGCCATCGGACGCCGCCGATGAACATCATCAACCATGTGATCATTCCAAGTATCACAATTGATCCGAAGTCCGGTTGAATAAAGATCAGAAGTGTAAATACGCTTAATACAATTGTATGCGGCAGAAAACCAATATAAAAATCTTTGATATCAGCCATTTTTTTGTTCAGTGAATACGCGAGGTAAATAATGAGGGCAAATCTGGCGAATTCAGATGGTTGAAACGTAAAACTTCCGATGCGCAGCCATCGGGTTGAACCGCCTGCGGTATAGCTCAGTCCAGGAATGTGAAGAGCAATCAGGAAGAAAATTGACAGCAGCAGAAGCGGATAGGTTAAATAGCGATACGATCTGTAAGGTATGTGCTTAAACACCACCAGAATCAATATGCCAACGAGTGCAAAAAATGCCTGTTTTTTTAAGAAATATAAATCGGATCCGAATTTTTTTAATGCAAGTGCGGAACTGGCGCTGTATACCATGACGATGCCGATGCCGACCAAAAAAAGAACCGAAAACATCAGCGCAATATCATATGTGCCTGATTTGATAGTCTGGTTGTTATGTAGTATGGGTTTTTCCATCTTTGATTTCTTTTATTAAACGGTTTACTGCCTCGCAAAAATTTTTCCCTCTTTCTGCATAATTGTTATACATGTCGAAGCTGGAGCAGGCAGGCGATAACAATACAACATCTCCTGGAGTTGCAGATTGATGTGCCCGATGAACAGCTTGATCCATTGTTGCTGCGGGTTCAGTTTCTGTAATATGACCGAGGGCGGATCGAATTTCTTCTCTGGCTTCTCCAATAACGATTAATTTCTTCACATGCTTGCGCACACTTGTTTGGAGTGTAGTAAAATCAACGTCTTTGTTACGGCCACCCATGATAAGAACTACAGGGTTATTGAACGCATCCAGGGCTTTTTCAACTGCATCGGCATTTGTGGCTTTTGAGTCATCGATATATCGAACACCATTAACTGTGTTTACATATTCAATGCGATGAGGCAGTCCTTTGAATGAACTGATGGCCGATTGAATCCCTTCAAGAGTTCCACCCATGGCAAAAGCAGCAAGGCTCGCAGCGGCAATATTTTCGAGATTATGATCTCCTGGCAGTTTTATGCTGCCAATATCCAGAGATTTAATTTTTTTATTTATATTAAAACGTATATCTGTATCGGATATAATCGCACTATTTGCCAATTGTTTAGATCCTAAATTATTCTTGTGATAAAAAAGAAATTTTTTACTGTTAATATGCTGGCATAGTGACAGGGCTGCAGAATCTGACCCATTTATTACAGCGACATCACTTTTCTTCTGATTTTCAAAAATTCTGCATTTTGACTTGGCATAATCACTAAAATCCTGGTACCGGTCCAAGTGGTCTTCAGTTATATTTAAAAGGACAGCGACCTTGGGCCGAAATGTTTCAATCGTATCGAGTTGAAAACTGCT
>JAABPS010000006.1 GCA_011391835.1 Desulfobacteraceae bacterium | reverse complement strand
TAAGCTTTTTGTTTTCAATAAGCAGCTTGACATGGGCATCTCCATAGTTTATATTTCGAAGTGTAAACAATCATGAACGGAGGTGAGTCATGAAAGCAACTGCAAAAGATCTAAGGTTTAATTCAAAGGGGCTTCTTGATACGGTCCATAGGGGCGAGGAGGTTGTAATAACCTTTCGCGGTAAACCTTGCGCAAAACTTATTCCCTACGCTGAAAAAAATAAACAAAACACTACAAACGAATTGTTTGGAATCTGGAAAGATAACGATATGATCCAAAACGTCGATGAGTATGTCCGGGGATTAAGAAAAGGAAGATTCTAAATGGTTATCGATACGGATGTCTTCATTTGGTATATGAAAGGGAACCAAAACGCTTATAAAACTATTAAGAATTCAAAGCCTTTTTTTATCTCTGTCGTCACATATATGGAATTGGTACAAGGCATGAGAGATAAAAACGAGCTGAATAATCTGCGCAGGGCTCTTCATGAGTGGGACTCAAGAATTCTCTATATTTCTGAAGAGATATCCACTAAAGCGATGTTTTTTGTGGAACAGCATTTTTTAAGCCATTCCATTCAACTTGCTGACGCATTGATAGGTGCTACTGCGATTTCGCACGGGTTTCCGATACTAACCGGAAATGACAAACATTATAAGATACTTAAAGACTTACAAATTAAAAAGTTCCGCCCTTGATCGCTTAAAAGTTCAGCGAACCTATTGCTATAACTTATTGATTATAAGGAATAAATTAATGCATTGTAATAGATTAAAGAAAGTAGTTAGCAAGTCATCAGTTATCCTCCTTTTGTTTTTAAGTGGGTGTTGTATTCCCGGCACGGAGACAACAATCAAAGATAATGGTGTTATTTTATGGAAGGGTACGTTTCCACATGACCTCAACAGGATTCAAGAGGAAAGAAAAGATACTGTGTTAATCAGCGTTAAGCTTGATAAAGAGTATTTTGGAAATGTGCAAACAAGAAATAAAAATTTGGAATTAGTGTTCGTTGATCCGCAAGGGAAAGAAACTTATCTGTGGAAATATATGGATTATGGCGCTGTAGAAATAATTACATTCAGCCAGAAAGAAAATATTCTTCGTTTATACTTTGATAGAGCTATTATTGGAATTAGAAACAAGCATTATGTTACGCAGCTAAATATAAAAACAATGAAACGAGAGACATTGTTAATTAAGTGTGGCGAATGGTATATTTAAAACAAAAATATAACAAAGTCGCTGCACCCGATCGCAGCCCGCTGGGCTGCTCCGGGTGAGTTTTTCGTTATACCCAAAAATAGTTCTTGCCCATACTAAATAATGTGCGTTATAATGAACTATAAAACGTACGTTATTTAGATACAATGTGAGGTGTAATATGCAACGATTAAAAATTGATCAAGATATTAAGCCATTATCTGAGGTTCGGATAGGCATCGCAAGCTATATCAAACAAGTTCGTGATACAAAAAGGCCTGTGATAATTACTCAACATGGTAAAGGAGTTGCTGTTTTATTGGATGCCTCTGAATATGAAAACATGCAAGAGAAGCTTGAGCTTCTGGCAGATGTACAGACGTCTCTTGGTCAACTTGCAAACGGTCAAGGTATTGCGCATGAAGATGCAAAAAACAAAGTCTTGAAAAGAGTCAAGAAATGAAAATTATTTGGTCGCCGTTGTCTATAGACAGAGCTTCAGAAATCGCTGAATATATCGCTTTAGACAAACCATCAGCGGCAGATAAATGGATTATAACGCTATTTTCTAAAGTTAAACATCTGGCATCTTCACCCAAAATCGGCAGGATTGTTCCCGAAATTAGGGATGAACAATTTAGGGAGCTGATCTACGGCAATTATCGCATCATATATCGAATTGAAAAAAAACAAGTATCAATTCTTACGATCCGGCATGGAAAGCAGATATTGCCAATAGAAGATATTTCAGAATAACAAAAGCGCCCCAGCCGATCGCTGCGCTCCGGCTGATTTTTTTCGTTAGATAGTGCAACCTTAAAATAAATTTTAGTCCTCTAAAATTCTGGATAGAAAGGAAAGCTGTCACATTGAAAAAAATTGGAATTATTGTAAAAGCAGATAAAAATGCGAATAAAAAAGCCGATGAACTGGAGAAATGGCTTCGGTCAAAAGGAATTGATGTCATACGGGAAAAAAGCGCACCGCCAAAAGGAAAACTCCCAAGCAGGCTGGGAGCAGCCCCGGCCGATCTGTCATGTGTTTTTGTTCTTGGCGGGGATGGCACCTTTTTAGCGGCTGTCCGCTGGGTAGGGGATTTGGATATCCCAATCGTTGGCGTTAAATTTGGAGAAGTCGGTTTCCTTGCTGAAACTTCTGAAGAAACCCTTTTTCATGTGACAGAAAAGATTCTAAAAAACCAATTTGCCACCGAGCATCGGATGCGGCTTGCAATCAAGGTGATTCGAGAAGAAAACGAAGTCGCATGTGAGACTGTATTAAACGACGTGGTTATAAACAAGGGAGCCTTGGCCAGGCTCGCTCATATCAAAACATATATTGATGATACTTTTTTGACAACGTATAATGCGGATGGACTCATTGTTTCAACCCCCACAGGTTCTACCGCGTATTCCCTCTCAGCCGGCGGCCCCATTGTACACCCCGCTGTTCACGGTATTATTATGACACCGATCTGCCCATTTACATTAACCAACCGGCCGTTGATTATTCCGGACACTGCTGTCATAAAAATCAGGCTTGAAGAAAAATCCTCTGATATGATGATGACATGTGACGGACAATTGGGCCTGGAGATAAACGAAAAAGATACAATTATCATTCAGAAAGGATCTCATCCGGTAAACCTGATAACTTTCCCGGATCAGCAGTATTTTGATGTTCTAAAAGCAAAGCTGAGATGGAGCGGGAGTCACCTGTAGGCAATTCTCAGAACTACAAAAAAATGCATCGGATCGAATCGATACCCATCAGTGGACTTCCCGTTCACATTTTTTGCAGAGCAGTTCTCCATTTGTTTCCACAGGAGCGCCGCAGCGCAGGCATGGATCGGAATCTTTTTTATCCGAATCCGTGGTATCCGGTTTTATTCCATTTTTTTTCTCATCCGTGCTCATGGCCAATCCTCCCTGCTAACGCAGCATAATCATTTTAAATAATAAATACACGCGATACATGCTGGTTAAAATTATCGGCTCGTCTTATCATTGACTTATATTTATTGCCTGCGATTATCTTGAAAATGTTGCGGGATTTCCTCCATCTACAGGCAGCGCCGCTCCGGTTGTAGGAGTAAGATCGCTTGCAAAAAACACCACCGCATTTCCCACATGCTCTGCGAGCACCCGTGTTTTTAGAAGATTTCGCTGCTGATAATAATCCTGCAAACCTTTAGGGTCCAGCCCTCTGGACTTCATTCGTTCATGCCCTACAACTTCCCATAATTTTGAAGGTATCCTGTCATCTCCAAATACGGCATCTGGATTAACCATATTAACGCGAACACCTATCTCCGCAAGTTCCAGCGCTGCTATCTTTGAGATTTGATGCGCACCGGCTTTTGAGGCACTATACGCTCCAAATGCAGCGCCTGGGTCAAACACATTTTTGGAACTGATTACAATGATATTGCCGCCAGTCCCCTGTCTGCGGAAAACAGGGATGGAGGCTTTGATCACTGTATAAGTCCCCTTAAGATTCACCGCAACCACCTGGTCGAGTTTTTGTGTGTCCATTGCTTCGATGGTTGCCACATGAGCAATCCCGGCATTGGGTACCACAATATCAAAACCGCCTGTCTTTGCGCAGATCCTGTCAAACCCCTTTTGCACGGATCTAAAATCAGTAACATCAAAAATTTCGCAATCTACCAAATGCTTATCATATTTTTCCGTTAGCACGGAATAAACAATTTCCAGTCGCTTCGTATCAATATCAGATATAACTACCACCGCGCCCGCAGCCAGAAGCCTCTCCGCTATACCTGCGCCAATGGCACCAGCAGCTCCGGTCACCACCGCAATCTGACCCTGAAGTGGCAGGGTGGCGGGTTTGCCCAGTTTTTTCTGCTGAAGGCTCCAGTATTCCATATCATAGACATGGGAAAGAGCGATGGGACGGTACTCACCCAATGCCAGGGCCTTTCGCTTAGCCCTTATGCTATGCTCACCAATGTCGGCTGCAATCAATGCATCCCTTCGGCTATACCCAATGGCAACAAGCCCAGCGCCTGAAACAAGAAAAAGCCTGGGATAGGGATCAAGCATTTCAGAATCAATGCACGTTCTTTTTCTCTGCGCATACACATACTGCTGATAATCCTTTGTATACGCACTGACCACCTTGCAAACGAGCCGCTTCAGCAAAACATCATCCTCCGGTACAGATGAAATATATGCCATTTTGTTTTTCGTCCGTATAACATGATCCGGTGTCAGCACCCCAGAGCTGCAAATCTGTTCTGCCTCTTTTAAAAGAGATGCGTCTATCATTTCCTGGCTGTCTCTTATTTCCACGCAAAATCTTCGAAGTGTGTCTGTTGTTTCGCATGAACGCTGAGCGCAGATGCCTCGAATGATCTGCGCTGTACGGCAAATCGCTGAAACGTCTTTTTTGTGCAGCCCCAAAACTTCAGATGGTGCATGCACAAGTTTCTTTTTCTTCTGGTCCTGAATATACGCTTCTGCCTTACTGGCATACGCAATCATATTTTCATAGGACGTTCTGGCATGATCAGCAAACGTAAATATTCCGTGATTCATCACTACAATGGCGTCCATGTCAGGTTTTTTTTCATAATGTTTAATGACTGCTTTTGCCAACGACAGGCCAGACATGACATAAGACATGACAAACACTTTTTCGCCAAGCACTTCGTGGATAATATTTTTCCCGTTCTTTTGGCTGGTAAGAATAAGAATACTGTCAGCGTGGCTGTGATCAACATAGGTATGAGGAAGGAAAATATGCAGTAATGCTTCTACTGAAGGATCCGGCGCCTCAGCATCAATTCGATGGATCCTCAGTTGGTTCAGCATCACTTCATCCGAAAGATCCTTTAAGTGCCTGAGCCGTTTCAGCGGCTCCATGTTCAGGCCGACAAATCCCTCTGGTTCAATAGCTGCCAGATCCATGCCGCTGCCTTTAACAAAAATAACATCCTTCTCGTCTCCCAGAATATCTTTATTTTTCAGCTTCACGGATGTATTGCCGCCGCCATGAAGAACCAGATCAGTGTTTAATCCTATCAGGCGGGAGGTATAAATCCTCAACGCCAGGGCTTTAGGAAGAAGCGCATATTTTTTGACAAAAGCTTCAGCATCCTTTTTTTTAAACAGGCTGATCATTGAGCATCCTAAGACTTTTTTGCTTCTTCTGTGAATATATCCTGTGCTTCTTTTACCGACGCATTTTCATGTATAATTGACCGCAAGGCCTTTATCATCGCCACCGGATGTTCATGCTGCCAAACATTTCGGCCCAGATTAAGGCCAATGGCCCCTTTTTGCATGCCATCATGAACAAATTCAAAAACCTCCAGCTCAGTATCACACTTTGGCCCCCCTGCCATTACAATGGGCACCGGACATCCATTCACCACTCTGTCAAAGTCCTTGCACCAGTAGGTTTTTACAACTTTAGCGCCGAATTCCGCGGCAATTCTGCAGCATAGCCCCAGATATCGCGCATCTCGTTTTTCCAGTTCTTTACCCACAGCCGTGACAGCCATAACGGGAATCCCGTAGTCCTCACATGCGCTTATCAGATCTCCCAGGTTAACAAGCGACTCGTGTTCATAATCGCTGCCGATAAAAATGGACATCCCAACCGCCGCCACATTCAGGCGAATCGCTTCTTCTATGGACGTTGTAATAGCTTCATTGGCAAGATCCTTTCCCACAACACTGGTACCGCCAGACATTCGCAGAATAATTGGCGGGCTGTTTGCGGGGTCCACACACGCCCTCAATATACCTCGCGTGACAAACAATCCGTCCGCATAGGAAACCAGCGGTTTAATGGTTTCACCCGGTTTTTCCAGCTTCCGGGTAGGCCCCTGGAAATATCCATGGTCAATCGGCAAAAACATGCAATGACCATCGGATTTTATAAGTCGAGACAATCGATTTTTCATTCCCCAATCCATAAAAATCCTCCTTTATTCAACGGCAGATATCATTTCCAGCTGGATATCCTCTATGTGGTTATTTCGAGCATAATCATTAAAATCAATATGTTAAACCTCATCGTTACCGGAACGCCAGTAATCCTGGTATTGACTTCTAAGGAATCTTACAATATAAAAATTAAAAAAATCAACTATAGAAATATAAGGATATAATGTTTTGAAAATCAGAGTAAAATTTTTAATATGCCTGGCTGGATTTCTTGCTGTTTATTCTTCTGGAAATTGCGAAACCCTGCCGGATTTTGTTGAAAAGATTAATGGCGGGAGCATCAATTGGGCCAAAGGCATTAGTCAGGCCACCGGTACGACTATCCCCGACACCCGTGACCTGAATGCACCCGTCAATCGCCAGGCAGCATTAACTGCCGCAGAGGCAGTGGCATTTGGCAAACTTCTGGATGTCGTAAAAACAATAAAAATTAATAGTGACTTAACTGTAGAAAATCTCGACTCCAAAAATAAAGTCATCATGGAAAAAATAGGCGAGATGGTCAAAAATGCCAAAATAGTCGATCAGAAATATTTAACAGATGGCAGGGTTGAAGTTACCGTCCAGATGGATCTGCGGGGCGGCTTTGCCCAGCTTGTGCTTCCCGAAGAAATCAAACAAATTGACGAAATTCAGATAATCAATTCTTCGCAAAAAAAAGATCTCCCCGCTTCGCAAAAATCTGAATCAATATCCACCGAGGGTAAAGAGGATGTATTTACAGGTCTCATCATCGATGCCACCGGAATTAACGTAACCCCATCCATGGTTCCTGCTGCCCTGGATGAAAATGGCCGGAAGGTTTATGGGCCGGCCTTCATCAGTCGTGAATCCGCCGTTCAATATGGAACCAGCGAATATGAAAAAGACATCCAAACCGCAAAGCTAAATCCAAGAGTCGGCAGCAATCCGTTAATTGTAAAAGGCTTGCGAACAGAGGGATCAACAGGCACAAATATCGTTATCAGCAACTCAGACGCTTTAATCCTTCGAAGCAAACCCGAGCATCTCACTTTCCTGAAAAAATGCCAGGTAATTATTGTAATCGATGAACCAAAGAATCAAACCGATAAAAACAAAAATAGGAACAGCTAAACGACGTTAACGGATCACAAACATCTTTAACGCACGTCTTTTACAGCCCGGCTTTTTCTCTAATTTCCTCTGCTTTATTTATTTTCTCCCAGGTAAATTCAGGTTCATTGCGTCCAAAATGGCCATACGCCGCGGTCTTTCGGTATATCGGACGCAGCAGATCAAGATATTCAATAATTGCAGCAGGCCTCAAATCAAAAATATCCTTCACAATCTCTATCATACGGCTCTCTGGGATAACGCCGGTTCCCATAAAATCAATCATTACAGAAACAGGCTGTGCTACTCCAATAGCGTAGGCAACCTGCACTTCGCATTTTTTTGCAACGCCTGAAGCAACAATGTTCTTTGCAATATGTCTGCCCATATAGGACGCACTTCGGTCCACCTTGGACGGATCCTTGCCGGAAAAACATCCGCCCCCATGACTTCCCTGACCGCCATAGGTATCTACAATGATTTTCCTGCCTGTAACACCGCAGTCTCCCATGGGTCCTCCGACAACAAACTTTCCCGTTGGATTGATAAAATAACGGGTATCGCTGTCTGTCATTTCCTTGGGGATAACTTTTTTAATCACTTCTTCAATCAGGCCTTCTTTTATCTCTTCGTAGGAAAAGTCCGGTTTATGCTGGGCAGATACAACGACCGTATCCACCCGCTTGGGGATGCCGTTTTCATACTCGATGGTTACTTGAGACTTGCCATCAGGCCTCAAGAAATTCAGGGAATTGTTTTTTCTTACGCTGGCCAGACGCTTTACAAGTTTATGCGCATACATAATCGGCATCGGCATTAATTCAGGGGTTTCATCCGATGCAAATCCAAACATCAGACCCTGATCACCTGCCCCCTGCTCCTTGAACAGCCCTTCGCCAATGTTCACTCCCTGAGCAATATCAGGAGACTGGCGATCAATACTCGTAACAACAGAGCAGGTCTGCCAGTCAAACCCCATTTGGGAGGAGTTATAGCCGATATCTTTTATCGTATCCCTTACAATTTGAGGCATATGCACATAGCAATCTGTTGTAATTTCGCCGGCGATAAATGCGATCCCTGTAGTAACAAGGGTTTCACAGGCAACTCTGCATTTTTTGTCCTGCGCCATGATTGCATCCAGGATGGAATCAGATATGGCATCTGCCACCTTATCCGGATGACCTTCTGTAACAGATTCGGATGTAAATAAAAATTTCTGGGAATTCATAAATTGTCTCCTTCACTTTATGTATTTAATTGCCATTTAAGGCGTTACTATCATATTATCTATTAAACGTGTCTTTCCCACCTTGACTGCCAGAGCCATTAACACAGGATTCGTTATTGTTTTGACCTCCTCCAGGGTGTCAGGATCACAGATTGAAATATAATCTATCTCCGTATTTTTATGCGAATGTATAATCGCTGTTGCCTGGTGGATGATCTGATCTGCGTCCTGAATCCCTTCGTTACAGAGACGCTGCGCTGTATTCAGTGATTTGAAAAGAGAAAACGCTGCCGGTCTCTCCTCCGGTGTAAGATAGCTGTTCCGTGAACTCATGGCAAGCCCATCCTGCTCCCGGACAGTGGGTACACCAATGATTTCTATATCAAAGTTTAAATCCCGGACCATCCGTTTAATGACTGCCAGTTGCTGATAGTCTTTCTGGCCAAATATCGCAACAGTGGGTTTTACAATATTGAAAAGCTTCGTTACTACCGTGGCAACTCCCTGGAAAAATATGGGCCTTGAAATCCCGCACAGATGGTTCGGAAGCTTTTGTAAATTCACATAGGTCTGAAATCCGTCGTCATACAGATGTGTCCTGTCAGGGGTAAACACCACATCCGCCTTTTCTTTCCGGGCAAGATCCAGATCCCTGTCCAAATTTCTTGGATAAGAATCAAAATCCTCCCCTGCAGCAAACTGGGCAGGATTAACGAAAATACTGACCACAAGGATATCCGCCCGCTTCCGCCCTTCCCGCATAAGCACCAGATGCCCTTCATGAAGAAAACCCATGGTTGGAACAAAAGCAATCGATTTTTTCCGGCCCATCGAACGATTGGCATATGCCTGCATCTCATGGATTGTATTGATAATGTGAATAACCGTATCCTCCTGAAACAAAATTAGCTGCTCTTTTAGGACACTCTCAAACAAATGTCAACGTCAACCTGCGGCTCAGCAGGGAAGAAGGCATGTTATGGGAGAAACATAGTTATGCACTAACAGAGTGCATTCTGGAAAAATGGAAGATGCAAACAGAAAAACGCAATATGTTCGGTATGGATTTGTTTTTTCTTTTTATTTCAATATATTATCAAAATAGTCTTTTTTAGAAAAAACCGCCTTATTTAGCATCTCCATTTCTTCATGCGTGCACACACAGCGCGCAAGAGATCGTAATTTTTCCGACCGGTCAAATACGGTGTCTATTAACGCGCATGGATATTCACGGCATACCCCGCAGTTCGCCACTTCTTTCTCGCGAATACATGCACACAGCTCCACATATGCGCATTTGTTTTCAGGCTTACACCCATAACACGCCATATCCTGAACAGGGAAATCGGGCTTTCGTAAACCCAGACGGACCCATAATCCCTTAACTTCTTCTAATTCTTCGACACTGCCACTTTTTGTCGCGATATATCGGGGGCAGTAAAAACAATTATCGCCGCATGTTCCGATTAAATTCATCATGGGATTGTCTCATGGACAAAATAAAAAGGGAAATTATCATCGGGTATCGCTATCTTTCTGTTCAATCTGCTTCAGTGTATCAGGCTTTTTCCTTTTGAAAAAGTTAGCGATAACCTGAAAAATCTTCTTAATCCCCCGCCAGATCTTTGGAAGCGCCCAGGCCATTATGATGATAAAAAGAATAAGCAGAGCCAGAAAGATCCAGGGGTGATAGAGGGCTGTCCAGAGGCCGGCAAATACAGCAACGTCCTCCGTGATGGATGCAGCCCAGTTGCTGAACGGTTCAGGAGATGCGTTGATAATAACCCGCGTACCTGCCTTGGTGATATGCGATCCTGCAGCAATCGTCCCACCAATAATGGCAGCAGAAAGAGAAATGGCTGGATTTACCTCTCCAACCGCACCCGCGGCCAGAATCGCACCCGCGGGGATTCGGATAAAGGTATGGATGCCATCCCAGCCTGTATCCACACCCGGCATCTTGTCTGCTGCAAATTCAACAAAATACATGAATACAGCCGCAACAATAACCATTGGATGCGCAAGAACCTGTAAGTCCGGAGGCAAGACTATATTTTCAGTGATACCAAGAATTCCCAGCATTGCAATGGCAGCATACAGATTTATTCCGCTGGCCCATGCAACGCCCATGGTAAGAGCAATAACCCCGGCAATATGGTTCAGTTGATCCATGATCCTGTATATAGCCTCTCGCCTCTTGCCCATCGCCCCATCTTATATATCCTTTAAAAGTTTATTGGCAGGCAATTTCCGGGTTGTATCTGAAAATATCTGCAAGGTTTCAGACAATTTCTTTAGTTCACTGGTCTTTGCAACCGGTATAGTATCAGCGCCTCTGTTCTCCAGCGCATCCAGCACAAATGCCACCGTAAGGGTATTGATATCCCGTGCGGGCTGATAGGCAAGCTCCTTATACTCCGCTGTCCGTGTATCCGTAATAATGCCGCTTTCAACGAGTTCATAAAGTACTTGACGCACCAGGCGGATGGGAATCTCCAGAACATGGGATATATGTTCAGCAGTTAGGGGTTTTTCACCTTTTGAAAATTTTTTTATCAGCAGATGGGAAATCTGAAGCGAAATAAGTTTTCTAAACGAAAGGCTGGTGTGCAGGCAATCCGGTTCAAATTCGTATGTGTCCACATTTTGACTTGCAAAGGAAATTTCCGCACCAAAAAGAACAATCAGCCAGCTCAACTGCACCCACACCAGAAACAGAGGAAATGCAGCAAAACTGCCATAAATCGCATTATATTGAGCAATTCCAATTTGAAAGTAGATATACGTCCATTGGGCGACGACATAGATGGTGCCGGCAATAGCGCCTGCAACAACCCCGGATTGAAAATTGACTTTGGTGTTTGGCATCAAAATATAAATGATTGTAAAAAGAACCCAGATAAGACAGTATGGCAGAAGTTTAAGGATAAAAAATATAAAAGGGCTGAAAAGCCCCACCAGCGCCACCTTTTCCGTGATCGTTACTAATTGCGTGTTTAAAAAAACTGTCACACTGCCCGACATGAAAATAAGCACAGGGCCGATCATCATGGTCGAAAGATAATCACTGAATTTTCTTCCGAATGTCCGCGGCTCTTTTATCTCCCAGATATCATTAAATGATCTCTCGATATGACTCAGCACCTTTATCACTGACCAAAACAGGACGATCAAGCCCATCCCGGCGATCACTCCGCCCTTGGTGTTTTCCAGCAACGAATGGGAAAAGGCAACAATCTTATCTAACACTTCCTGCTGTACCGGCAGTTTTTCATAGAGCTGTTTTTCAAGTAATTTTTCAAATTCAAACCCCTTGGCAATACCAAACGCCATTGCAACCACCGGAACGATGGACAGCAAAGAATAAAAAGTCAACGATGAAGCCCTGAGCAGGCACTTGTCTTCATCAAATCCTCGTACTGCAAGGATCAGAATTCTTAACTGTTTTATGAAAAAGTATTTCCCAAAAGGCAGATTATTTACGCGGATCCGCCATATATCTATGGTGATGAAGTGAATGACTTTGCTGATCATTAATTGGATATTCGGCATGGCTAATTTCCTTTGTTAGAATAAGCAAAAGCACTGCGGACAAAATGACTAAGATTTCTTTACTGAACATATCAATACGGGTAAATATTGTAAAGCTGGAAAATCAAAGTTTTGTCAATGCCAAGGGCAATTTATCTGTTTTTTCTGTTTGATTCATTTCCATATATTTATTATGGTAAATTGCTTCGGGCAATTTAACACCTCAATTAAAAATGAAAAACTTAAAAACTCGGTTTAAAGACAGTCTGGAAAGCATCAACTGGTTGATGCTCAAGTTTAAGAAAATTTCGCCCTATCCTCAAAAAAAAGTACTTGTACTTGAGGGAGGCGGTATGCGGGGTATCTTTCTGACCGGTGTGATGCAGGCGTTTACCGACAGAGGCTATTTCCCCTGGAAGCTGATCATCGGATCGTCGGCCGGAGCATTAACCGGCACGGCGTATGCGGCCGGTCAGATTCATCTCGCCCGTGACGCTTTTTTTACTGAACTGCTCACAGGCGACTTTATTCATATCTCCAATATCGTCCGTCCTGAAAAACACATTCTCAACCTGGACTGGATGATTAATACCATCATCAAAGGAAATGAACCTCTGAATATTCGCAGGCTCAAAAAGTCATGCCCTGTCCTCATCACCGCAACCCACTGTCCTGAAAATAATCCACCGGAAACTATTTACCTCAATTCAAAGGAAGACAGTGTGCCGACCGCTCTTAAAGCAACCGCCGCCATTCCGTTTCTTTACAGAAACTTTGTAAGATATAAACATTATAAGCTTCTCGACGGCGCCTTATTGGATCCAATCCCCTATAAAAAAGCAATCCGCATGGGATTTAGCGAAAGAGATATTCTGGTAATAACAACCCGGCCCAAAGGGTACAGAAAAAAGGAAGAATCGTTCTGGATTAAAAACCTCTATGAGGCATATTACAAAGATCCCAAACATAAGTTTCTTCTCAGAGCTCTGGACAGGTTTAAAGAATACAACAAGCTTCGCGATGATCTTGAACGGAAAAACAGCAAAATCGACGTCATCTATCCGCCTGAAAATTTCAGAGTAAACCGCTTGACACAGGACAGTGCAAAAATTCTCGAAGGATTTGAGCAGGGGATCAAAACTGCAAAAGAATGGCTTTTTAAAGACAAGAAAAAGAAAAAAACATCATATTTATTTCCCGGCGTCCCTATTCTCCAGCCAGTCGCGCACCGCAGGACCCGTGCCAAAAGGCCAAGGTTTTAATTTCTCAGGGCTCACCGGTTTTATTTCGGCAATCTCATCACCGATAACGATTTCTCCCTGAGCTTTTATGTGGAAAGCCAGTATGAGCTGGTTCATTTCATAAAATGAGTAATATCCGATAAAACCTTCAATGACACCTTCCATGCCAAGCTCTTCCTTTACTTCCCGAAGCACACAGGCATCCGGAGTTTCGCCTGCTTCAAGAAATCCTGAAACAAGCCCGAACATCCCTTCAGGCCATCCGTTGTTTCTTACCAGAATGATTTGATTCTCACGCTCAATAATCGCAGCAACAATCGGCGTCGGGTTATTCCAGAACACATAACTGCATGACCCGTTCGCACAGCTTAATCGGAATTTTCCGTCTATGGTATTTTTTGAAAGTTCTCCGCCGCATTGCGGGCAAAATTTTATATGCGCCATTTTCCCTCTCGCCTCTTGCCTCTTGCCCCTGTTATTACCATCTGCATATAGTCCACCCCTTCGCCATTGCAACCTTTTCAAGCTTTTTATCCGGTGTGACACACATGGGATGCCCGACCACCTCCAGCAGCGGAATATCCGATACTGAATCCCCATAATAATAGGCCTCTGTGAGATCAAATCCGTGTTTCTTGCAGTAATCCGTTGCCTGGATTAACTTTTCCTGTCCATAGCAATAGTTGCCTAAGGGAAATCCTGAATACCGCCCGTCAATGACTTCCATCTCCGAGCAGATGATATCTCCCATTCCCAGGTATTCTTTTATCAGTTCCGACAAATACCGTGTCGTGGCAGAAAGGGTAACAGTAAAACCGCCATGGGCATTATGAAAATCAACTTCCATGCGGGCCTTTTCGCGGATCGTATCTTTTAGATATTCATCAAAGAGCTGTGCGCTGAAATCAATTATCTCTCTTTCCGAAATCCCCTTAAGCCATTTGGCCATGAGTTTGATCACATGTTCGGATTTCATCAGTTTAAACCTGTAAAGCAAAGACAAAACAATCCCCTCAACCATATTCCAGTTGCTTAGAAAGCCGGCCCGATACCCATGAAGCGCCATCATCCTGCCGCTGGTCGCACTGATAATCGTATTATCAATATCAAAAAAAGCAACATACTTAGTCATGATGAATTTATTTACTTGGTATTAAAGTAGTGGCCGCCATACGGATTATAGATAACCTGGATGGCTTTGGGCAGCACATCAACTTCATATCTGCTGGCAAAAAACAACTCGCCATCCAGATGATGTGGAACCTGCTTGTCAAATTCAATCACCAGTTTATCCGTCTGGTAGTAATTCACTTTGTTATCTTCAATATGAGTTCCCTTTGGCACTTTGAGAAGTATCGCAAGCCTCTTCATAATGGAAAGCTCATCAATCATGCAGACATCCAGCAGGCCATCATTGGCTATCGCCTTGGGAGTAAGAAAAAAATCACCCCCAAACCTCCTGCCATTGGCAACCGTATTAATGAAACATTTTGTTTCATGGTTTTTTCCATTTGTTTGAGTCTTCATATTTTTTTCTTTGTATAGGAATATCGTCTTAATGATCTGCCGCCAGTACTTTAGCTGACTTCCTTTCTTAACTGTATCTGATTCGTCATAATTCTCAGCCGCGACCTGGGCGTCAAACCCAAGACCCATACCGTTAAAAAAATAATTGCCATTGCACCGTCCGACATCCATCTTTATTATATTTTCTTCCAGTAAAATTTCCCAGTCACGATCCGTGAACAGATCCGAAAATCCGAGGATCTGAATAAAATCATTCCCTGTGCCTGCTGACACCACCCCAAGAGTAACATCTTTTTTGCCCACAATGGCCTGCGCCACCTCATTCACCGTTCCATCGCCTCCCACCGGGATGAAATACTGACAGCCATCTTTTAAGAGACTGCCCGCCAATTCTGTTGCATGCCCTTTTTTTTCGGTCAGGACGACAGTTGCATTCAAGCTGTTGTTTTTAACAACCTCTTTTACCTTTTCTACATATCGTCCGGCATATCCGTTTCCTGCAATAGGATTTACAATGAACACCCATTTTTTATCCTTCATGACAATCCCCCTCTCTTTTTGATTGTTATACCCTCCTTGCGTATATCGGTAGTTGTCATCTGAATCAAGCAGTACCCTTTTGCAGCTCTTCCGCTTTGGAAATCCATGGCACCTCATGATCCGTACATCCGTTGCGTTTAAGGATTAAAACCCATCGATGGTATATCTTTTCTGTGACATAATAGACTGCAATAGTTAAAGCAACGCCTGCGATAATATCAATCACCCAGTGATAACGCAAATAGATGGTACTGATGATCAGCGAAAAAACCCCTGTCACCCAGAAACTCACAGCCAGCTTTTTCCATTTAAAAATCTCTCTGAACCGAAGTGCATACATTAAGCAAATTAAACACAAACATGCATGCATACTCGGCATGCAATCTGTTTTTATCCTTTCCAGATAGTTCCACATATCATACTGAAGCGCATAAAAGGACTCCCTCCCTGTCAGATTCAGTAAAAAATCAATCCGCACCCCCTGAAGCCGTGTGGTAAATTCAGGCAGATTTTCCGCCAGCTTTGGGAAATTCGGATTAAATACAAACCGTGGGCCTATGGCCGGAAAGAGAATATAGCAGCTCAGGGAGATAATGAGTGAAATGACCTGTGCCATAATAACCCGGTAAAACACATCCAGCCTGTTTCTCTGCAGCAGGTAGATAAGATAGACAAACGGATATATAAAAAACATGCCGTATGCCACCATAAAATATTCTACCGCAACTGGATGGATAAACTTCTGCATCCAGATCGTGGGCTGAACACCAAACATGGCTTCATCCATCTTCATCAGAACCAGATCCACATTGCTAAATGTGTCCGCAAACGCCTTGCTGAACAAAATAAGGTTTTCATACACTACTGCAATGAGTAAGTACGGAAGGCACAACCAGGTAATCTGCAGATAGCTTTTACAGATGATTTCATGCATTCCCTGTTGATGAAACAGCCTGAATCTTTTTCGGTTTAAAACTGTGTGCAGAAGTACAACGGCTGTGTAAGTATAAAAAAATGTAAATAAATTTGCGTCGGTGAAGTCAAACCGATCAAAATGAAATGCAATAATAAAAAGAAGCAGCAGGATACAAATCAGAACAAACCAGAGTGCGGGGTTTGTTTTAATCAGGAGATTTTTCGTTGTTTTTTTCATTCAGTGCCAGATATCCATGAAGAACCGCTTATCCCCGCTCGCTCGCCTCTTGCCTAACGTTCCCTATTTTTTAATCAAAATCCACTGCTGAAGAAAGTGTCTCCCCAATTTCCGTATGTAAGACAAGATCTGCAATCCCATCCAGCCCCGTAGGATCTCTGTTAATAATAACAAGTGTTGCCCCGTTTCGCTTGGCCATCTCCGGAAAACCGGCGGCAGGATACACCACCAGGGACGACCCAATGGAAAGGAACAAATCACAGGCGAGCGTTTCCTCTTTCGCCGCCTGCATCTCGGCCTCGGGCATGGCCTGCCCAAAAGATATAGTGGCCGTCTTGATGATGCCGCCGCACGAATCACACATCGGAAGTGTCTCATCCTTTAAAAAAATATTTTGGATAAAATCAAGCTCGTATCGTACGCCGCAGTCCAGACAGGACGCATACGTGGCATTGCCATGCAGTTCAATAACCTTTTCATCCGGCACACCGGATCGTTGATGAAGCCCGTCAATATTCTGAGTAATCACGCTGGCAACCTTGCCCATATGATGAAGCTTTGCAACCGCCAGATGCCCCCTGTTCGGTGCGGCCGTATCCGTAATCGCGCTGGTGGCGAATTTTCTCCTCCACGACTCCCGGCGCATCTCTTCAGATGCGATAAAATCCTGAAAATTTATGGGCTGGTATTTTGTCCAGATGCCGCCCGGACTTCGGAAGTCGGGAATCCCCGATTCTGTGCTGATACCCGCCCCTGTAAACACAACCCCCCGTTTACATCTGTCGATCATGGAACGAAGTGTATCCACTCCTTCTTTGGTCTTGGTCATTGCATCCTCCTGATTTAATATCTAATTTTTCCCAAATGGCGCCTGATTAAAAAAGCCGTCAAGTATGTTATTAAACCCATAGGCAAGCTTAGTTCTTTTTACCTCATCTTCGCTGAACCATTTAAGACACTGCCCTTCCGTGAGTGTGATGTCTGCAATTTCAATATTCTCTTTTTTCCAAAAAGTATATTCAATCCTGTCGTCGAATTTTTCAACCGAGAAAAGTTTAAACCCGTTCAGTTCTATCCCCATCTCCTCTTTCATTTCACGAACAATACACTGATCCGGCGTTTCATCCTCCTCCACATGCCCGCCCGGCACATCCCACATGTTGGAGAAAGGAATATCCGGCCGGTTATCTCGCAAAAAAAGCAGCACCTGCTTTTGATCGTTTACAAATATAATGCTGCACCCTCTTCGCTTCATGTATCCCTCAAAAACAGGCAGTTATATAATTTTTTAATCTGGCATCATAGAAAAGAGGCCATTGCGTGTCAAGGCATATCCATGAAATATTCTCCAGAACGCCTTTCTGCACCAAAAGACAACATGCCATCCATATGCAGGCAAAAATAAATGGTATAAAATAAAACAATATGATACATAGCATATCTACGCAACCATATACCTTTCTTCGGTTTGAACATATAACGGATACAGAGAATCAGGAAAAACTGCTTGGGCGTTAAGGAGAAGATGGGCAGTGAATATCAAAAATTGGGCAGATAAATTATACAGGGAATTTTTACAGGGCACAGGGGAAAAGGATCCTCAGCGACACTATCTGGTTCTTCGCCGGAACATTGCTATTTTAATGCTTCTGATCACCATCATTCCTCTCGTTTTTATGGCGGTTATCAATTATCTCGAATATAAATCAAACATTAAATCGGAAATTGTAAACCCCATACGCGTCCTGACAAACAAGACCGTCCATTCCATTGAATTGTACATGGAAGAACGGCTGTCCACCATTCGCTCTATTGCTTCCTCTTTCAGTTTTGAAGATTTATCGGATCAAAAAACACTCAACCGCATTTATCGGGTTTTAAAAAAGGAATTCGCGGGCTTTGTCGATCTTGGCGTTATTGATGAAAACGGCGTTCAAATCAGTTATGCAGGCCCCTATGACCTGTTGAACAAGGTATATAGCCAGCAGGTCTGGTTCCATGAAACAGCCCTCAAAGGAAGCCATATCAGTGATGTATTTCTGGGCTATCGCCAGTTCCCCCACATCGCCATTGCCGTTCAGCAGTTTACCAGCGACGGCCGGGCATGGATCCTTCGCGCCACCATTGATACCGATAAGCTGAACAATATCATTGCCGCCATGGAGCTTGATCCGGAAAGTGATGCGTTTCTTGTAAATGCAGACGGAATACTGCAGACGCATTCCAAATACTACGGGAATGTTTTAGAACATTGCAAATTAGACATACCGCTGGGCAGTTATGGGGCCCAGATGGTTGAAGAAAAAGATACCCATGGGAAAGATGTGTTAATTACCATTAACCACTTCCTTACACAGGACTTTGCGCTGGTCGTGGTAAATCCCAGATCGGTCATCTTAAAATCCTGGTATGCGTTGCAGGGTCAAATGTTCTTTGTCTTTCTGATCAGCGTAGCCATTATCATTGTTGTTGTTTTAAAAGTATCAAATATCCTGGTAAAGCAGATCAAAACAGCGGATGAAAAGCGGGAGCTTGTGTTCAGGGAGCTCGAACATTCTCAAAAACTTTCATCAATAGGGCGGCTTGCCGCCGGGGTGGCACATGAGATTAATAATCCCATGGCCATCATCAATGAAAAAGCTGGATTACTCAAAGATTTGTATCGAAACGCATCCGATTCTAATGAAACCCGAAGATTGATGCAAGTTGCAGATTCCATTCTTGGAGCCGTTGATCGATGCAGGACTATTACCCATCGTCTCCTGGGATTCGCCAGACGGTTTGAGGTGGAACTTGAAATGCTCAATCTGAACGATCTGATAAAAGAGGTTTTGGGCTTTCTGGAAAAAGAGGCATTATTCAGAAAAATTACGATTCAGACAACCCTTGACGAAAACCTTCCCCCCATATTTTCGGACAAGGGCCAGATTCAGCAGGTTTTTTTAAATATTCTCTCCAATTCAATTTCTGCGGTTGATGACGGAGGGGAAGTTGTGATTCGGTCCTGGGATGAAGATGCCGACCGGGTGGGTGTATCCATTAAGGATAATGGCTGTGGAATGTCAAAGGAAACCCTGTCGCATATATTTGAGCCTTTTTTCACCACCAAAAAAGGATACGGCACAGGACTGGGACTGCCCATTACCTATGGCATTGTAAAGAAACTGGGCGGTGATTTGACTGTTAAAAGCGTTGAGAACAAAGGAACAGACTTTACCATTTATTTTCTCAAAAAATCCAAAATAGAGTAAGGACAAAATGGAAAATTTAAAAATATTGCTGGTAGATGATGAAGTGGAATTTGTTAAAACGCTTGCCGAAAGACTTCAGCTCAGAGGTTTTCAGACTGAAATCGCATCGGACGGTAATGACGCATTAACTATCATGAATACATCCCCGTTTGATATTGTTGTGCTGGATGTATTCATGCCCGGTATGAGCGGGCTCGAGGTGCTCAAAGAAATAAAGAAAAAAGCCAGCCGCATCCCTGTCATTCTTTTAACCGGCCATGGGGCTAAGAAAGAAGGAATGGAGGGGATGAGCCTGGGCGCTTTCGATTATCTGGTGAAGCCGATCGATATTGACGAATTGATTAAAAAAGTAAATGCTGCGGTTGCGAGATAAGATAGCAGCCAAAACGCAGAAATCTATCCAGCAGATTTTCTCTTTTCAGCCCCAATCCATACCCATGCGTAGGGGCAATTGCCCCTGGCCCATCGCCCCTCTCCTCTTACCTCTGGCCTATAGCCATCGGTTCATCCCCTCGTATGTCGGGAACGCGGTAATTGTAGGGGCAGGCCTCTGTGTCTGCCCGGTTCATCTTGTAAAAAATCCTTACAAGTTGCGTCTTCGTCTAACTCCCCTTCATCATAGATATTTTTTAGATGTATTGTTATGTTTTGAGGCGTTGTCTGGAATAGCTCAGCCATCAGTTTTTGCGTCAACCAGACGGTTTCATCTTGAAGACGAACATCAATTTTGATGCGTCCATCTTCTGTCTGATACAGGATCGATTCGCTCTTTGTCGGGATGGTTTCATTTTTTTCTTCGTTGGCGCAATTGACTTTTTGATTTCCACCTTCCGTACAAGGGTCTGCCGCCTCTGGCCTTTCTTTTTTCTGTCATTGCGAGGGAGGTACGACCAAAGCAATCTCATTCTCACCTATCGCCTCTTGCCTGGGGGGTGCAGATTCTTGCCCCTGGCTTGTTCTCTTGAGGCGTTTCCGTCTGGCAAGTTCGTTGTTGATAATCTCTTCCAGCCTGCTCAGCCGGTCGTGCTGTTCCCTGGTAATCGGTTGCTTGTGTTTCATCATACTCCTTGCCCCGCGCAGGGGGCGACGTTTCTGCTTGGTGTCTTGCTTCCTTGTATGTTTTGTTTCAATCCACGCCCCCGCGCAGGGGGCGACTCAAAAACCG
>JAABPS010000443.1 GCA_011391835.1 Desulfobacteraceae bacterium | reverse complement strand
TGATCGCTGCAGGTATCGAGAGGATAGGTCAATACAAAAAAAAACCTGTAAGCGAAAATACACAGTATGACTCCAAGAAATAATTTATTGTTCCTAATCCAGTTGCAGCTTTTTTCCACAGGATGATCGATGAAATCGATCTGGATGCCTCGTCTTCTGAGCATCCATGTTAAAAAAAGAGCCGTCAGGAAAAATAAAATAAACCCACCCAACAAACGACCCGTAAAGGGAATTACGGTCAGATGTAAAAAGGTATCAAGTTTAAGAGGGGTGTTGAGAGGAATGAAAATCTGCGGGTCGTTGGCATCTTCTTCGACGATAATGTTCAGGGTTTTGTTCTTTAGGTTGAATGCCTTGATTTGATGCTCGGAACGCAGAGTGTCCAGATCAATGGATGACAGAAATTTACCGAAGCCATTGACAATGGAGATACGCTGTATAGAGGCAAAGCCACCGGGTGGATCAAAGCGGAATGAGTATATAGTTTTACAAGGTAAAGCAAAGTCATGGTTGTGAAATTGAAAATCACCATCTACGTTGCTGCTGAATGATTCATCTCCTGAAAAGCCCTCGCCTGTGTTGTAAAAAAGCTGAGCCCTTCCACTGATCGAAGAGCGCATCGATATCTGTATTGAGTAAGAACTGGCATCTCGATACAACAATCGGGCATGTATAGCTGAAACGATCAGGGCAAGCACCAGAGCACATAAAAACAGACCTGAAATTTTTCTATTATGTGGAAGAAACAGCTTCATTTAACCAATTTTTGGAATGAATAACAAGGCGTAAAAGACGAACGATGTCAGGCTGAATATAAATAATATTGAATTAAAACAAGGGATAACACGTTCATGAAAAACTATGGGCAATCTTGACATCCAGATCAGCACAATTGGAATCATGGGGAAAAGATATCGCCCTTGTGGTTCAAAGTCACCCACCCATGAGGCATAAACAGACTGGGCTATTGCCAATACAAGAAAAACCAAGACAATGCATGATGCGATGCCATCTTTAAAGCTAATTGTACAAGCAGCATAGAAATATATAAACAGGATCATACCAAATAAAAACATGGAAAAGATGTCATAATAATAGCTATCAGCGTAAAGATTCATATAACCATATAGACCAAAGAAACTAAAGAAAGAGAGTTTTCGCCAATAGTTATTTTCCAGAAATATTTCTTGCCATGACACTCCTTTTGATCTTAGATAAAGTCCAGGATAAGAATCATCAACCGCATTTCTGATCGTGCTTGGCTTGAACATATAATCCGCATTTTTTTCCACAAAATTTGAAAGCTTCTCATACTTTTTAAAATCATTGATATATTGATCATAAAACAGAGGCGGAAGATAGACACATGAAGCAACACAGGCGATCAAAGCCCATTTTTTTATCCGGAGATGATTTTCTTCCCATAACGTACTCCTTCTTTGAGAAAGAAAATTCCAGGCGGTAAGACACAGAATAAAGGCGATATACAAATAGTAGTTTATTTTCGAAAGCAGCAGTAAACCCATAAGAATGCCCAAAAGCACTCCTCCCGACCATTTTCCCAACAGAGTTGTGCTGTTCAGGTACCGATAGGTCAGGGAGTCAGGGTAAATGAGCTGCAATGCAAGCAGTACCGAAATGAAGAAAGCAAAACCGTCACCATTGAAGTATGAGAAAATATACCATATTTGGGGACTGAGGAGTAAGGCCAGCACGAGCAATGGAACATTGCGTATTTTTCGCATCAAGATAAATACAAGAATAAAGAATAATGTGACATTGAATAGCCTTAACCGTAAATAATTGTCATCTACAAGCACTGATAAAAGCAAAGCAAACTTACCAGAGAGCAAATATACAATTTCAGGCCGAAACAAATAACTAATACCATAACCAGATATTGTCTTAAGTATTTTGGGATCATCAAGTGACGGAAGTAACCACGCATCACTATAGTAACTGCTGCTGTTTGCGTGCCCCATTTCATCAGGATGAACATCCAGGCCACTGATAAAAGCCATCGCCAGAATTAGTCCAAGAGCACAACCCAGGTAGATTACGGGCAGTTTCTCCTGGAAAAAATTGCCATCAATAAAACGGCAGATTCTCTCTTTACACATCTTCCAGATCATTATGCTTGCAATAAGCAATACAAAGATCAAAAAATATTCTATCCACGTTTTCTTCACGGAAGGTAAGATATGGTTATTAACTTTCTGAATAGATGTTTTATCAAGCAGGATGCTTATTTGCGGATCATTTGCCTTGTCTTCTGTCTTGACTTCTATCCCCGCATCTGAAAATTTTAATGATTTTATCTGGTGTTCCGCGCTCAACTCAGGATTGATATGATCCAACACAAATGATTTTAAAATATTGCCGGATCGGTCTGAAATTTCTATTTTTTTAATCAGGACAGTTCCAGCCGTCGTCATTGGATCAAACCTCAAATAAACAACGTCACGAGGTATCTTGAAGGTATAATCGTGAAACAGATCATCTCCATGCAGACGAGCGATCACAAAATCTCCTCCAGACAGACCATAACCCTGATCGTAAAATAACTCTGCCGCATCTGGATATCCTTTGAACATTTTTTTCATAGACAATCTTAAATACACCGAATTTGAATCGTCGTATAACATCCATCCTGATATAATAATCGCCAGAACAACCAGGGTGGCAATAACTGGATCAGTCCATCTGGACCAGACATAAATCAGAAAAACGGAAATAGAAAATAAGAAAATAAAAAGTAAGGAAAAATCAGGGATAACTTTCTGCGTTACCATCCGGGTAAGCAACTGCAAC
>JAABPS010000442.1 GCA_011391835.1 Desulfobacteraceae bacterium | reverse complement strand
GAAATTCGCTGGATGAAGAAGAGCGGATTGATCTTTCCAAAAAGATCCAGACAAAGATCCATGAAATAGGTTCCTATGTGCCGACATTTATGGTTCCCTACGTCCGGCAGGCCTATTGGCGATGGTGGCGTCTGCCAAAAATAGCCGGAACCAAACATACCAGCGATCTGTTTGATCCCTTCAGCAGCTCCACGGGCGGACTTTTCTGGTACGATGAGGCGCTTCACACAGAGACAAAGGAAGCCATGAAACGGGGGACATCATTCCCGCCGGCCACCATTAAAGATGAAACCTATAAGCCGTGAAGGGAATTGTGTTGAAAGATTCAATACTCTTAAAAGTAGAAAACCTGGTTACGTCATTCAGCACGGAGAATGGAAGAATCCGCGCTGTGGATGATATCAGTTTTGAGCTCAGGGAAAAACAAATCCTGGGTATTGTGGGAGAATCCGGATGCGGTAAAAGCGTGACAGCCCTTTCCATCCTGCGGCTCCTGCCAAAGCCATCTGGAATAATTGAATCCGGAAAAATTTTTTTCAAGCATACCGATATCCTGCGCCTTCCTCCTGAAAAGATGCATAGCATACGGGGAAATCGGATTTCCATGATCTTCCAGGAGCCCATGACTGCCTTAAATCCCGTGCACACCATCGGCAAACAACTGGAAGAAATATTCCATCTTCATTTTCCGAATATGCCGAAAAAACAAATCCGAGATGAATCGGTTGAACTGCTTCAAAAAGTGGGCATCCCAGATCCCGAAAGCCGAATGAATGAGTACCCTCACCAAATTTCAGGCGGCATGCGCCAGCGTGTGTTAATTGCCATCGCACTGGCAGCAAAACCGGACATCCTCATAGCGGATGAGCCTACCACTGCTTTGGATGTAACCATTCAATCACAGATCCTGGATTTAATGATTCAGCTCCAAAAGGAAACGGGAATGGCTATTATCTTTATTACCCATGCCCTTGGGGTGATTGCTGAAATTTGTGATGATGTGGTGGTCATGTACGCGGGGAAGGTCGCAGAAACTGCCCCAGTTAAACAATTATTCAAGGAACCAAAGCACCCCTACACAAAAGGATTGCTCGCATCCATCCCCAGGCTGGAGAGCCCAAGGAAAAAGAAGCTGAGCATCATCAAAGGCATGGTGCCAAGTCTTTATGAACTGCCGCAGGGATGCCGTTTTCAAAACCGATGCCCGGACGCCATGGAAATCTGTAGCACCAGACCGCCGTCCTTGAAAAGAGTCGCAGATGATCATTTTGTAAGCTGTTATCTCTATTAACGTTAAGGCCATGTGTGATTATTTATTAAGAGTAGAAGAACTGAAAATGCATTTCCCCATACACGGGGGAATATTATGGCGTCAAATCGGTAAAGTGTTTGCTGTAGATGGCGTATCATTTGCCGTAAAGCAAGGTAAAACCATTGGGCTGGTAGGAGAGTCCGGCTGTGGAAAGACAACGGTTGGCAGGAGCATATTAAAGCTGTATCAACCCACCCATGGAAAGGTTTTTTTTGAAGGAAAGAATATACTTACCCTGAAACGGAAAGACATGCAGCCTCTGCGTCGCGACATGCAGATGATTTTTCAAGATCCTTTTGAATCGCTGAATTCACGCTTTACCATTGGCGATATCATCGAAGAACCCTTCCTTATTCACCGCATCGGCAATCCGGAAGAACGAAAAGAAAGTGTCAAACGACTTCTCGACCGTGTTGGAATTTCTCAAAATGCGATTAACAACTTTCCCCATGAATTCAGCGGCGGCCAGCGCCAGCGCATCGGCATTGCCCGGGCAATTGCATTAAATCCCAAACTAATCATTTGTGATGAACCGGTATCAGCTCTGGATGTATCCATTCAGTCTCAGATTCTCAATCTGCTTCTGGAACTTCAGGAGGAAATGAAGTTGACCCTGGTGTTTATTGCCCACGATCTGGCAGTGGTGAAGCATATATCCGATCATATCGCAGTGATGTATCTGGGCAAGATTGCTGAATACGCGGATGCGGATGCCTTGTACGATCATCCCCTGCATCCCTATACCCGGGCATTGATATCTGCCATTCCCGTTCCTGATCCCGCTGCGAAAAGAAAAAGACAGATACTGCACGGCGAAGTCCCTTCTCCCAGAAATCCGCCGCCAGGATGCCGGTTTCACACACGCTGTCCCATTGTTATTGATCGGTGTAAAATCGAAGAACCGCTTTTACGAAATGTTATAAATAAATCTGGAAACAACCATCAGGTGGCGTGTCATCGGGCAGATGAGATATCACCATGATGCCCTGACTCAATTAAACCCGGCACTATAAAATCATCGAATATATATGAGCTATAAAAATTTAAATAAAAAAAAAGAAAAACTGGCATCCATCCTGGCAAAGCTGGATTCGCTGATCGTTGCATTTTCCGGCGGGGTTGACAGTACATTTCTGCTTGCCATGGCCTGCGACGCCCTGAAAGAAAACGTCGTGGCGATAACAGCAGAATCACTCATTCATCCGGAGCGGGAAAAGCATGAGACCATTAAACTGGCAAAAAAAATCGGCGCCCGGCATATCATCGTTCAGTCCAGGGAGATAAACCAGCCCGATTTTTTAGCCAATCCAAGAGATCGTTGTTATGTATGTAAAAAATATATTCTGGATGACATCATCCGCCTGGCAGCTGAAATGAATATCCGGCATATTGCCCATGGGGCCAATGTCGATGATCTCAGCGATCACCGCCCTGGATTAAAAGCAGCAAATGAGATGGGGATTCTGTCTCCTTTGATCGACGCAGGCCTGACCAAAAATGATA
>JAABPS010000441.1 GCA_011391835.1 Desulfobacteraceae bacterium | reverse complement strand
ATCTCTCAGTGTCCTCCTGGGGTTTGTTTGACAGGATGGCCATTTTCAGGCCCATCTCTGAAAGCATGGTGAGCATTTCCGGAATACCTTTGTACAGTTGTGTAAAGATATTCCAATTCTGAGCATAATCCTTCTGAAACGCTTGAAGGCAATGATCAATTGTTATTTCATCTCTGTGTTTAACCGGTAATGCTCTCGTGGCGCACATCCGGGCTCCATCTCCGATAAAATTGCGGTATGCCTCTGTGGAATGTATTGGAAATCCCATGTTTTTTAATGCACGGTTATATGAATTGGCAAGATCATGAAGTGTATCAAGCAATGTTCCATCAAGATCAAAAATTACCGCTTTAAAAGGCATATGATTTGAGTATGTTCAAAAGGTGGGGGAGCCGATATCCACATGGCCTGGACTTAATGTTTTGATGCACTAATTCAGGCTGAAGGACTTTATTCACCATAGCCGTCTTGTTCAAGTTTTCTTCTTGCGTTACGTTGCGCTTCGGCCAGCGTGGCTTCTATTTCATCATCGGAAAAACCTTCGTCCCTCAGGCAGGACTTAAATTTTCGAAACGCAAATACCTGCTGGCTGTGAGAATTGTCGCCACTCCTGGCACCATAGTAGGCATTTTCAAAATCTTTTGCCAGATTTTTGCAAGACTCAGGTATAGCCGGAAGCTCTCCTTCATAAGTGTATTCGGCCTCTTCATCTTCAAGCTCACCATTGTTCGGTGTTTGGTTGTACTGCTGAAATACGAAAAAACCTGTTACAAGTAAAAAACCGATAATAATAACTTTTTTCATTCGCAACCCCTCCATCATAGCATGATTACAGATACAGAATACCTTAGAATTGAAGAGATGCAAAATTCAGGCCATTGTTTGTGGAGGTATAAAGCCATGTATCCGGGCATCAGCAGTACCAAAAGCGAACTGATGCTATTTCCCGTTTTGTTAAAAAAGTTAATTTTTTCAAATAGTTAATAGATCTACGTTCAAGAGTTCATTTATCCGGCAATCTGTTTTATCCCATCTGCGATGAACTGAACCGACAAGGCCGCTAAAATAATTCCTAAAAGCCTTTTGAGTATATCATCACCGGTTTTGCGAATAATGGCATGCAGTGAATTTGAAAAAATAAAGGCAATTAACGTTAAGCTAAAGATGATAATAACCGCCACGATCAAAGAGAAAAGCTGCGAGGGGGAATGGGCTTCAGAAAAAAGCAAAATGGTTAATGTCAGGCATCCCGGTCCGGCAATTAATGGGATCGACATGGGATATACGGATATGTCATCTTTTTCTTCAGGCTGATCTTCGGTTATTTCCTTTTTCGCAATCATTCGAAAAGCAGTATAAAAGAGCAGCAGTCCGCCAGACACCTTAATTGCTTCAATGGTAATGCCCAGTTTTAATAAAATGAATTCACCAAAGGAGCCGAACAGGAGAACAATGGTTAATGATATAAGGGTGATACGAATGGCCATATGAATGGCAAATTTCTTTTCATATGTTGATGTCAGGCTATGAAAAATAAGTGCTGCGCCAATGGGATCGACAATCACAAAATAGGCAGTAATCGCATTAATAAATGTTTCACTATTCATCGGGTGTCATCCGTGGGGTTGTTTGTTTATTTTTCTGTTGACCCTTTTCGAAAAACACAGACTCCATAATACATGAAGCATACAAGAAAAACAATTTCTATGATCATGCTCAATATAATCAGATGAGGGATATATGGATTATACGAGGTAATGTGGGGGGGCAAAGAACGAAGTGTAGATACCAATTGTGGGATCGGAAGGATGATATCCATAATAAAATAGGCTGCGGCAAGGCATGCTAAAAAGATCGCTGCCCATTTTTTGTTCAGCCAGACAAAAATAGCGCCGAAGATCCAGAACACTAATTTTGCAAAAATAACGGGATTCGGATGGGTTGCAATGGCCGGAACAGCTTCTATGGCAATAAAGATTATAGCAAGTACCGCAATTGTTCTGTTGTTCAGCATTTTGGTCAGGTTCATACGCATCGGCTGTGATTATACAGGAAAATTAAAAGATTGAACAGGGTTAATGCGGATACGTTCTCCGCTACATCTTGGTGTCATTATTTTTATATTGTCCGTAAAGTTTTTCAGAACATTCAGGGCAGATGCTGTGGGTAAATTCTGCTTCCGAATGTGTGCGAATATAGGATTCAATTTTATTCCAATACCCTTTATCATCACGGATATTTTTACACGATGCACAGATCGGCAGCAGCCCGCTCAGTGTTTTTACTTTATTTAAGGCATCTCTGAGCTCAACAATCAGCTTATCCTTCTCAGCCTGTGCGAATTTTCGTTCTTCGACTTCGATTTTAATTTCTTCATGAGCTTTTTGAATTTCGTTGTGCTGCATGCGCAGGCTTTGCCGGATCGTGTGAACAAACCCGCCAAAGAAGGCAAACCAGGTCAACAATATTCCGAACAGGATAAATAAAAAAAGTTCATGTTGAATGTTAAACGCCGGGCGACCCTGATAGTATTCCAGCGTCAGGAGCAATGCATAGATTCCCATAGCAGAAGCAACAACAAAAAGATATTGCTGCCGTGACAGTCGAAGCAGCCCAAAACTGAAGGCAGGCACATAAAAAAGAAGCACTATCGGTCGAGCTTCCGGCAATGAATACATAGGCACCATTCCCCAGAAAGCAGAATAAATAATTTGTTCCCGTGTGAGAGATGGATCGGAAAATCGCAGATTGATATTTGTTTCAAACAAGATAAAAAATAAAACGTTTCCCAAAATAGCCAGGCCAATAAACAGCACCCATTGCACCATAGTCATCT
>JAABPS010000440.1 GCA_011391835.1 Desulfobacteraceae bacterium | reverse complement strand
CATAGCTTTGCACTCTGCGTTGCCGCTCCCTTTGGTCGCTCTCGCCTGCGGCTCGCCTTCCGCTTCGCTCCGCCTTCAGACAGCTTCTCACGAAGATGCCCTTGCCTTCGGCTAATACTTTTGTTAATGTATTAAATACATTAACAGGATTCACGTATAGGGGACTTTCACCCCATAAATTCACGCCCGTGCCGGGCGTACACAACTGGGTGCAGGTGACGTTTTCCGCTGCGCTCCAAGCGCCCCTGACTCAGAGTGTTAGCACTCATAAATATTGACGATAGAGAAACATAAATGAAAAAAATAGGCATTTTAGGTGGCCTTGCTTGGCCAGCGACAATTGAATACTATAAGGCAATATGTCAGTTGAGTCAGAATCACCACGCCAATTTAAATCTGCCAGGTCCATCACCGATGCCGGAGATGTGCATTGAATCGGTTAATATAAACTATTCCTATAATCGTAGAGGTAGTTTCGGAGACGAGCATTCATGGAGAGATTACGACGCCTATTTTCATGCTGCGTTGAAAAGACTTGAAGATAATGGCGTAGACTTTGCGATTATTGCCAGTAACACTCCCCACAACCGATTTGATTCCATTACTAACGGTTTGAACATGCCGGTACTTAGCATTTTTGAAGCTGTCGCTAAAACATGTCAGATCAATAGGATTGATGAATTTCTCCTGTTGGGCACTGAGCCTACCATGAATTCTGGAATATTCCCGGACTATTTAAAAAGGCATGGGATTAGTGCATTCGTTCCATCAGATGATACTGTGAAATCGAAAGTTGCTGATTTAATATCCGAACTTTTCAAAGGTAAAAGTGAAAATGGTAGATCTCGGATGGATCAGATTGTTCGCTCTTCATATGAACAAATGGAAATTAAGCCAAAAGTCGTTTGTCTGGCCTGTACAGAACTCCCACTGGTTTTTGAAGGGAAAGAGCAACTTGAAACATTTGAAGTTAACGGTGTTCTTTATTTAAACACTACCATTATCCACGCCGTTGCAACTTTCCGATATGCAATTGAAGTATAAGTGCTAACAAGGCTAAATCAGCCGACGCATAAAGCCGCGCGGCTGATTTTTTAGCGTTAGCCAGACGCCGCAAAGCAGTGCAAAAAGGAGGAAGAAATCATGAAACTGGACGGGTTTGGAATATTTGTAAAAGATATGGCAACAATGCTTCGTTTTTATAGAGATGTATTAGGCTTTGAAATTAAAGAAGATGAAAATACCACCAATGTATATTTAGAAAAAGACGGAACTTTATTTTTATTATACAGAAGAACTGATTTTGAAAAAATGACAAACAGAAAATTCGAATACACAGAAAAACTTAATGGTCACTACGAAATTGCATTGAGTGTAGAAAATTATGAAGCAGTAGATACGGCATATAAAGATGTCACTTCAAAAGGAGCAATTTCCGTCCTTGAACCAACAACCGAACCATGGGGGCAAAGAACCTGTTATGTTGCGGATCCTGAGGGAAACTTGATTGAGATCGGTTCATTTGTTAAGTGATTTGATACTAAGCATCAAGGGAATATAAATTTTTATGGCAACGACACAAGAGTTTATTGAGTTCGTATGCAGTCAGATAGAAAATAACTGGACTATTAGATACAAAAAGATGTTTGGGGAGTACATGGTATATGTAAACGAAAAACCAATACTTCTCGTATGTGATAATACGGTTTTTGTAAAAGAAAGAGATTGCATAAAACAATTCGAGAGTAAATTAGATAAAGGGATTCCATACACAGGAGCCAAAGAACATTACATAGTTGATGTCGACGATAGAGATTTATTAAATACGATAATACATGAATTAGAAAAAGTTATTCCGATTCCTGTTAAGAAAAAATCAAAAAAGAAAAGTGGCTAACATCAGGCTGGACAAAGATGCGCGAAAAATCGCAGCGCACCTGTCAGCCTGGTCGTTCGGCTGAAAAATTAATATGCAACCACATAATGTAAAAGGTAGAAATACGCGTCTGGCACTCATGCCAATATCATGGATAGTAGCCTTTGCGACTTTGTATTGTATACTGGTTATTCTCTCGAAAATTAATGGTTCAAGCATCAGAGCACTGCTTCAAACCGAGACTCTATGGCCACTTGCAGTATTCCTCCCTGGATTTTTTTTTGGGAAGGTGCTTGGGTTAATAGTTATCAATTGTTTGGCATTTATTACTCCACCTCTTCGTCGGATATTTGAGGAGGAGGTTTCTAAGACAGGTCGACATAGTTTTTCAAAGGCCATGTTGGATTTGAGTAAGGCTGCAATATTGCTTGGAATAATTACTATAATTGGATCCGTAATATTCTTACATCAATTGAAAAATTAAAGCCGAACAACCGCATAAACTCAGTCAAGGCTATCGCCTTGCTGATTATGCGTACGTTATGACTATGTCTACAAGCATAGCAACCTATCGCGTTCGCACATTCTCTCGTAAGGGGGATTTGCCGAGCAACTATCGAGGAACCTACGAAATACTCGATGAGCAAACCCAACAGGTCATGGCTTATTGTGATGTCTTGGGACATGCCACTTTCTCTTTGGTCTCGATTATGGATGAAGACCATAAAGCATGGACCATGAAGCCAAATCGTAAGATACTGCCTACCCATTGGTTTCTGACCGAACCCAGTCAATCCCTTGCCATACAATTCGACCAGAATTTGTCACGTAAGCTTAAGAATCCGATACACAGAGTCGTCCTCACGCTGCTGGATGGGCAAGACAAAGAGATCTATCACGTCGTTGATCCACGAGAACAATTCATCGATCGAGTACTGGGCGTCGGCCCAGATGATTGGGTG
>JAABPS010000439.1 GCA_011391835.1 Desulfobacteraceae bacterium | reverse complement strand
TGGCCGTATAAATAAGAGTAACGATAAACTTGGCCGTAATTATCCTGATTCTTGAAACCGAGTGCGTGAGCAGAAAACGAAAAGTACCCGCATTACCTTCACCGGCAATCTGATCCCCGGCAACGATGGTCAAAACGATAGGCACATGCACCCAGAGAGCGCCCATGAAGAAAAAGCCGAAAAACCATCCGTTGAGGACGTTGCCGCCGATGATGAAGTCGTTCTGGAGGAGGGAAAGCAAATGTCTTCTAAAAGAATTCTGCCCGCCCAGTTTCAGTCCGGTAACTACCATTGGGACGATGATCCCAAACGCGATAAAACCGATATAGGTTCGCCATCGGGTAAAGGTCTTGATCAGCTCAAACCATATCAGACGAATCATGGGTTGTCCGCTCCATCATATTTTATAAAAAAAGCCATTAAGCCTCATGCCCCTCGATCAGGTTAAGGAAATAGGTCTCAAGTGTACGCTGCGGCACAAGGGAGTTAACATTGAAACCGGCGTTAACCAGATGCCTGTTTAGCTCCGGAATGCGATCCTGATCCAGCGCAACCTTGATGCCGTCACCGTGGATCGCCGCAGACATATAGGATTCATTTGTTCTAAGAAATTTCACGGCTTCAGCAGGACGGTCTGTTTTAATCAGCACTTCAGACGGTCCCTGTTTCAGCAGGTCGTGGACGCTGCCCCCCACACGAAGCCTGCCATGATGAATTATGGCCATTTGGGTTGCAATCATCTCCACCTCATATAACAGGTGGGAGGATAATAATACTGTCACCCCCCCTTCACGGGATAATTCCAGTATAAGCTCCCGCACCTCTTTCATTCCCTGCGGATCAAGGCCGGTAGTCGGTTCATCAAGGATGATGAGCTGCGGTTCTTTCAGCAGGATCAGGGCAAGTCCAAGGCGCTGGTTCATACCGTGGGAATATGTTTTAACCGGATCGCCGGCTCTGTCTGCAAGCCCTACCCTCTCCAGATATTTCATGATTCTGGTGCGAGTGACCGGCTTTTGCAGCCCCCCCAGAATTTCCATGTTGCGCAACGCGGACAGGTGACCATAAAACGCCGGCTTTTCGACAACAGCGCCCACATTCTCCAAAGCTCTGTGTCCAGCTACTTTCAGGGATGCTCCGAAAATTTCCACATCTCCTTCAGTGGGAAATATGAGATTCAGAATCATGCGTATAGTTGTGCTTTTCCCAGCGCCGTTGGGTCCCAAAAAGCCGAATATTTCACCCTCTCTGACCTCGATGTTCAGATGATCAACTGCCAATCTGCTTTTGTAGCGCTTCGTCAGATTTATGGTACGCAGAATAACATCGGTCATGGCTTTGGCGGCCGCTGCCCTTTCGGCATATTTTTCATCATTTCATTAATATTTCCCATACCACCAATGCCCATTACTTCCTGCACGCTGTTTACTTTTCTGTAATTCCCCGGCACCTCAAACATGGAGGCTGTGGCCGCGCCTAACCTGATATCTTTGAACTTCATGATCATCTTTCCTCCCGCTCCCTGATGGTTTGGATTAGCCGGGACCACGACTTCGGTTTGAATAGTGAAATTTTTGAGGTCCTGCGCCTCCCAGATCGTGGCTCTGTGCTTTTCCTCGGGCTTGCTCTTCCGGTAAAAGACCGTGTCGTATTTGATGCACGGGTGGCCATCAATCGTATCGGTCCCCACCTTTTTTTTGTCTAACACCATATCCTGATCGTACATATCCGGAGTTCCCCCCTGGTTTTGGACAGGCTGCTCGTAGTAAGTCTTTGTGGCGCTGTTCATCATAATGGTCTTTTTTGCATCCGCGAGACTGATGGTTACAAGGCCTTTCATACCCGGGTTTTCTACACGGCTCTTGGCTCCCATTTTTGCCATTGGCATTTCCATTCCTGAAGAGACCATTGTAGCCGTGAAATTATCCGGCGGGGCCGCAAAAACAGATAAACCGGTTAACAAAATACTTGCCATGAAAAAAAACGGCACCAGATATCGAATCTTTATTCTTGGCATAACTTCCTCCTCTTTCATCCAATGAGTTGTTAAATCCTATAGAGAATATTTATATCAATATTTTTCATAATGTTGCATAGTTTTCAGAATTCGTCAATTAACGATTTCTTAAAAGATTTATCGTACCATATATTGTGAAACAATAGTTCGCGATTCAGCTTGTAATGAACTACTCCGCAGCAGAGCTGCGAGGTATCTGGAATACAGAATACAGTAGTCAGAAGTCAGAATTTTTTTAAGATATTTTAATCCGCCATGTTGATTCTGAATTCTGGATTCTTACCCCGAAGCAGAGCTTCGAGGAATTCTTTTGATTAAAATCAATAATATCAAATAGATTTGTCAATAAAATTAGATTCTGATATTGACACTCTCAGGAACTTCCTGATATTAAAAGGTAACTATTCAATATATTGTTCACGGCGGCTGCACCGCCGTGAATCGAGGTACTGACTACGTCCACGATTAAGTGAAAGAATTGTATGGAAGAACTGACGCCCAGACAAATAACCACTATCAAGTTCATATTCTCTCGCATCTTTCCTTTGCCTTTTATAATTGTTGGGGTACTTCTGCTCTATTTCGGTGTTAAAGAGGTCCTGATAGCAATTGAGAGTGCAGGCTGGCCCCACACAGACGCTACCGTGATATCGTCGTCCCATAGCTGGTCCTCTTCCACTGGCAAAGGCCAAACACAATATCGAGCGAATATCCTTTATGAATTTCTTGTCCGGAATCAAAGATACATCGGAAATCACTATCACAGCTCAACGAGTGCTGGGGAATCCATGCAACTGGTCAAACGGCATCCTAAAGGAACAAAGATCACGGTT
>JAABPS010000438.1 GCA_011391835.1 Desulfobacteraceae bacterium | reverse complement strand
TAAGTAAGAAAAGAAATGCATCTGGACGGATCTATTTTGCGGGGGCCTTTCAGCGCTCCGGTGGGGCAGGCAATGATGCATGAATTTTTGCACCATTCGGGACAACCGATTTCAAGTGTCGGTTCATCAGGTGTAAATTCCTTGTCCACAACAACGGCTATAGGCAGAACCCATGAACCTTTACGAACTGCCTTATTTGAATAAAACAGGCAATTCTTACCGAAAGTTCCCATTCCCGCCCGCGCTGCCGCCAGTCTGTGCGGTAGGTTGAAAGGGACTTTTGAATCGATGCCGCTCTCTTTCAGGTATGAGCGGAAAGATTTTACCCTTTTAGATAAACCGTCCTTTGTCATCCTGTCGTCATCAAGATAACAGCGCCCGAAATAATTTTCCATTGATCCGGGGAAGGCTTCTTTAAAATATACTTCCATTAAAACAATAATAGATTTAGCTTCTGGAAGAATCGATTTCGGATCGGTGCCTTCAATAAGGTTGAGCCCGAGCCTGAATAGCGGTTCGTAATATTCTTGCCTTTCCAGCAGGAGTTCTTTCTGGGAGTCAAAAGGATCGGCGGAGGTAAATCCGATATCTCCGAAACCGCATTCATAGGCCTTTTCAATAATATCTTGTTTGCTGATCATGTTTAATCCTGACCCGGTATTGCCGGAATAAAATTGATAATAATTAAATAAAGTCATTACTCCATTATTTCGGGATCGTCAATTTTGTTTGGTGTAAAATATGTAATATGCTAAGATGGCAAGTAAATATGCATGCAAGTAGACGCTTGATATGGGAACTTTTAATGTGTCTTGACATTATTAGAAAAAAACTTTTCGATGCTCTTTAGCGGGAAGTCAGACATTAGTTAGATTGTTGGAGGCTCCGCAATCTCATACACATATTATCCGGATACAAACAAGCTGCATGAGGCGGTAGCTGGCGCTGAGACCGTAAATCATACTTTTGATCCAATCGGTAGTATAACAGGCATAGGGAACAGGACTCTCACATATAATCAGGACAACCGCCTTGTGCGTGTTGAGGAAAACAGCGTTACCTTGGGTGAGTATACATATAACGGGCTTGGGCAGAGGATAATCAAAACAGCCGGTGGAGTGACTACGATCTTTCTGTATGATTTTGATGGTAATATAATTGCAGAGACCGACCAAACCGGAAGCATCTCAAAAGAATATCTCTACAAAGGCAGCAGCAGGCTCGCTATGGTTGATGTTTTAACAGGAAAGATGTATTATTACGGCAACGATAAGCTCGGAACGCCACAGATAATGACGGATACTACAAACACAGTAGTGTGGGAGGCGGATTACAAGCCGTTCGGTGAAGCGGAAGTTAACCCGAATTCGAGCGTGGTGAACAACTTCCGGTTCCAGGGGCAGTATTATGATGCTGAGACGGGGATGCATTATAACTGGAACAGGTATTATGATCCGGGGACGGGGAGGTATACGACGGCTGATCCGATTGGATTGTATGGGGGGATTAATTTATTTGTTTATGCAGGAGGAAATCCGATCAACTATACTGATTCGAAAGGCTTACAGGGTACAATCCCGGCGAATCCTATTTTTCCACCATTACCAATCCCAACAAATCCTATTAAACTAAGCCCACGACAGTGGCAAGATATGAAAGATTTCTTCAGACCTAAGCAGCCACTGGAAATACTTAGTTGGCTTGCAGGTATAATTGATGGGCCTGATGATCCGACTAACCCAGATAGCTGGAAAAAGTGGGCTCGGAATAGAGATAGATCTCTCATTAATGAAACGAGGTGTGAATCTCTTGAAGAGCCTCCTCCCCCTCCAGATCCGTGTGATTTGTTATGGGAAAGGATGCATGATTATTCATTGCCAATGTGGAAAAGAATGGCTGCGAGAATAATGTACGCAGTTTCATGTAAAGATTTATAAGAATTAAGGATAAATACAAAATGATAATTAACAATACATGCTCGAAAACATATAAGCCTAATCCAGAAAAAATCATAAAAAAAATTGTAAAGCTTATCCCTCATGAATATTTGAAAGGAATAGTAGAAATTAATATCTTTGATAATCAAAGTAATAAATCTTTAAATATTGAAAATATTTTTATAGATAAAACACATAAACTATCAATTATAGAAGTTAATATGGATAACCCTGATTTCAGCGGCTTACCTTTTTTTTCAATATTATCATTAAATATCGATTTTATTAATGCGGTAAATTATCATTATTTTAAAACAAATGATAACCATTCAGAATTTAAGCGTAGAGTGCGATATAATTGGATGTATCTTGGAATATGGAGTCCTGTGAAAGGCATATTTAATCTATTAAACTTTCTCTTTAAAAGTAAAGATAACGGTGTCTGATTTTTTCGCTTGAGATTTTTTCTTTAACCGCTTTCCTTTTTGCGAGGGGGCAGGGCATGGGGAGGTTAATTCAACTTTTTAAAGCGGTATCCGGGACATCCTATAGTCCTTATGTCAAGTGTTTTTATAAAACAATCAATATCAGTAAGTTATAATCTTTGCCAAAATGCGAGCGCACTTCTCCCTCGGATCTGACATTTCTTTTCGGCAAGTTTCTCTCCTTTCGGCGAACTGGTGAATTCAACTTCAAAGTGCACCACTTAAGATCCCGCCATAGCTCCCAAAAGGCCATCACTAGGATGGTATCTGATAGTCCCTTCTTCACGGCTGCCTTTCGGATGTACCTTGGGATGAACCTCGTGAAGTTTGCATCAATGCAGCTCTAACCGCAGCGAGGTTTCCTCGCGCGGGTGCGTATCCGGGGTCAATTCGAAGGGCTTCCTCGAAAAACACAATAGCTTCGTCAAGGCGATTC
>JAABPS010000437.1 GCA_011391835.1 Desulfobacteraceae bacterium | reverse complement strand
CGCACTACGGTAGATGGCAGGGTTATCGATTGTAACGATGCTTTTGCCAGAATCTACGGATATGAATCGCGCGATGAAATAATGCAGCATACAGCTGTGGACCTCCACGTGAGTCCAAAGGCCAGGCAGGAGTATATTGCCAAGCTTCAGGCAGAGGGGATGCTTCTGGATTTCGAGATTCAGGGACACCGGAAGGACGGCAGTTTGATCTGGCTGTTAGAGAATGTCGCCCTGATCCACGACGAGAGGGACGGACATACCCAGTTGGAGGGTACGATCGTGGATATCACTGATCGTAAACGGGCAGAGATGGCGCTTATTGAAAGTGAGAAAAAATACAGAAACATCCTTGAAAATATTGAAGATGGTTATTTTGAAGTGGATACCGCCGGTAATTTTACATTTTTTAACAATTCAACGTGCAGGATAATAGGCTATTCAGCGGATGAGTTGATGGATACGAATAACCGCAGATATGTGGATGATAATAATGCCAGGAAAATTTTCAAGGTTTTTAATGAGGTTTATCAAACAGGAATATCCGCCAAGGCTTTTGACTGGGAACTTATCAGGAAAGATGGATCTAAAATTATTGTTGAAATGGTTGTATCACTCATAACGGATTCAAATAATATTAAAACAGGATTCAGGGGAATCGCAAGAGATATAACAGAGCGCAAGCTGGCAGAGGGAGCGCTTATTGAAAGTGAGAAAAAATACAGAAACATCCTTGAAAATATTGATGATAGTTATTTTGAAGTTGATCCCGCCGGTAATTTAACTTTTTTTAACGATGCAACATGCAGGATACTAGGATATTCTGCGGATGAACTGATGGGCAAAAATAGCCGCGAATTTATGGATGATAAAAATTCTAAAATAATATTCAAGGTCTTTAATGAAGTTTATAAAACAGGAGTATCCGCCAAGGCTTTTGACTGGGAACTTATCAGGAAAGATGGTTCGAAATGTTTTCTTGAGACAGTTGTGTCTCTTATAACTGATTCAGATAAAGTTAAAACAGGATTCAGAGGAATTTCAAGAGATGTTACCGAGCGCAAGAGATCTGAACAGGAATTAGATAATAGTTTCAAACGGTTGAGGGCGGCATTGGGAGGGACCATTCAGGCCCTTGCGGTTACCGTCGAAACGAGAGATCCATACACTGCGGGGCATCAGAGAAGAGTGTCGGATCTTGCCCGAGCCATTGCAACTGAGATGGGGCTTGAAAGCAACCGGATAGACTGTATCCGCATGGCCGGAATAATTCATGATATCGGAAAGCTGATGGTTCCGGCCGAGACCTTGAGTAAACCTTCCATGTTGAGTGATATTGAATACCGCCTGATAAAAGTTCATCCTAAGGCCGGGTTTAATATTCTAAAAGATATAGAATTTCCATGGCCGATAGCAGATGTTGTTTTACAGCATCATGAAAGGATAAATGGTTCAGGGTATCCGGCCGGACTGAAAAGTGAAGAGATACTTATGGAAGCCCGTATATTAGCTGTGGCCGATGTTGTTGAAGCGATTGCCTCGAACCGGCCATACAGACCAGCGCAGGGAATTGATAAAGCGCTTGAGGAAATAAAAAAGAACAGAGGAATTTTATATGACAGTACTGCCGCTGATACCTGCCTGAAATTATTTTTTGAAAAAGGGTATAAACTGGTTTGATATAAAGAAGGCATGAGGAGAGAATCGTGAATCGTGACTCGCTGATCGTGAATCGAATCCGCCAGAAAGATTGGCGGACCTTCGGCGAACTACGAAGCACGAACCACGAACGACGATCAGTGCGAAATTCGATGTTCGAGTAATGATCCAATTAGGGGATAAGTCAAAATGAAACTCAAAACCAACTTGTATTACGGATGGCTTATTTTATACCTGTTTCTGGTTCTGTTGATATCATTTTACCCTGAAATTTCATCGGCGGCCGGCAAAGATCGCGTCGTGCGTGTGGGCGTCTATGAAAACGCACCAAAAGTTTTTATTTCAGAGTCCGGTAAACCCGCAGGCATCTTTATCGATATTATCGAGCACATTGCTGAAAGCGAAGGATGGACCTTGCGCTATGTGCCCGGTACGTGGGGAGAAGGATTGGACCGCCTGTCAAGCGGGCAAATCGATCTCATGCCCGATGTGGCATATACCCCGGAGCGCCAGCTATTATTCTCCTTTCACAAGGAGCCGGTCCTGTCCGACTGGTTTCAGATATATGCGAAAAAAGACAAGAATATCCGTTCGATAATCGATTTGGATGGAAAGAAAATAGTCTTCCTGGAACGTTCGATACAACAGGATACTTTCAGGAGTCTATTTGGAAGCTTCGAATTGCAAATCGCCTTTGTTTCTACGCCGGATTACAAGCAGGCCTTTGATATGGTCGCAAGAGGGGAGGCCGACGCTGCCATTTCAAATCGTTTCTACGGCATGGTGCAGGCAAACAAGATGGGGCTTGAAGATACAGCGATTATATTCCATCCAACTCGCCTTTTTTTTGCGGCGTTCCGGGAGACCCCGCATGAACTGTTGGAAACCATTGATAAACATCTGCTGGAACTAAAAAAAGATTCTCGATCAATATATTACAAGTCATTGACGCGGTGGACGGGAGAAAAAATCGCTTTTCATTATCCGGCATGGATCAAGACCCTGGGGCTGATTGCAGGGGTTGTGCTGCTCATGAGCCTGGTCGGTGGTGTTCTGTTGAAGGTTCAGGTGAATGCGCGCACCCTGGAACTTCGGCAAATTAACCAGGAAATGGAACAGCGCATCAAACTGCGCACAGCCGAATTGGCAGATGCCATGGAAAAAGCTCAAGCCGCCGACCGTATCAAATCGGCTTTCCTTGCCA
>JAABPS010000436.1 GCA_011391835.1 Desulfobacteraceae bacterium | reverse complement strand
TTCCGGGTCGGAGCCCGGAATGACAAACCAAATAAAATTATTGAAAACGGTCATTAGTGTAATTGCGACACAATCTCCAAGTCCGGCATGACAGCTAAGAAGAATAATCCGTAGGTTGGGTAGAGCGCAGGGACGTGGAGATTTCTTTGAATGGGATTGCTTCGTCCGTCTTGGGTGCAATGACAAAAAGGCGTTCGGTTGACCAGGGCATGACGAATTGGTCTATTGGATTAAGCAGATTTAGTAATTGTTGCGTCATTTGTCATCTTTAGAGGCTTTAAAAGATAGCAGTGACAAATTTTACGGGATCAAAGGATTGGAGATCTTCGATCTTTTCTCCAATTCCAATGTAGTGAAGCGGTATTTTAAATGTTCGGCAGATACTTATAACAATCCCACCTTTTGCGGTTCCATCAAGTTTTGTAAGAACAATCCCGGTAACGCCAAGCGCATTATGGAACAGCTCGACCTGGGACAAGGCATTCTGGCCGGTGGTTGCGTCAAGAACCAGTAGTATTTCATGGGGCGCATCTGATATCTTTTTTGAAATAGAGCGGTTGACTTTTTTAAGTTCTTCCATGAGGTTTGTATTTGTATGAAGTCTTCCCGCTGTATCGATTAACACAATATCACTATTTCTGGCCAATGCCGCTTCAACGCTGTCGTATGCGACAGCAGCGGGGTCTGATTTTTCCTTATGCTTTATGATCTCTGCTTCAGCTCTTTGAGCCCAAATAGAGAGCTGTTCTGTTGCTCCTGCACGGAATGTATCAGACGCCGCAATAAGCACTTTTAATTTTTGGGCGGTGAATTTTGCTGCCAGTTTTCCGATGGTTGTTGTTTTTCCGACGCCATTTACGCCAACCACCATAATGACATGGGGTTTTGATGTACGGGGTTGAGATATACCAGAGCAGACATTTAAAAATGAAATGATTTCATTTTTTAAAATGCTTTTTAATTGATCTTCTCCAGAAATAGCACCAAAATTTTTTTTGATGCGCTGAATGAGGTCAATCGAGGTTTGGATCCCAATATCTGAAGTAACAAGGAGTTCTTCCAGCGATTCAAGGCTATCGTCATCAATGCCTTTTTTCAGGGAAAATATCCTGCTCAGGCCGATGGATAACGACTGGCGGGTTTTTGACAGTCTATTTTTTAGTTGTTTGGAGTGATCGGTCGGCGCTGATAGATCGTCATTGGATTCAAGTGCCAAAATGCTAATCCTTCTTATTTCAAAAATGCACTTGCATATTGAATAAACAATTTTCTAAATCAAATTAATTCAAGTTTGCGTGTTCGTCAGCCGAATGGCCTATTTCTTCAGCCCGTTTGAGGTCAACAGATACGACCTTCGAAATTCCCTTTTGTTCCATGGTAATGCCGAAAAGCGTATCCGCAAATTCCATGCTTTTCTTATTATGGGTTATCATGATGATTTGGGATTTTTCACCAATAATTTTAAGCAAATTATTAAATCGGAAAATATTGACATCATCCAGGGGCGCGTCAATTTCATCCAGAAGACAGAAGGATGTCGGTTTAATAAGAAAAATTGAAAATATTAATGCAATGGCAGAGAGCGCTTTTTCACCTCCTGAGAGAAGACTCATCCGTGTAAGCTTTTTGCCGGGAGGATGAATCATGAACTCAACACCTGTTTCAAGCGGGTTGTCCGGTTCTGTGAGCACAAGTTTTGCTGTACCCCCTTCAAAAAGCTTGGGGAACACTTCGTTAATCTTTTCATTTATGGCATCGAATGTATCCATGAATTTTGTTTGAGTGATCTTGTTTATTTTTTTGATCACCATGTGAAGGTCCTCAATGGCTTTCTGAAGATCATCCCGTTGTTCGGTGAGAAAATCAAATCGTTGTCTTAGGGTTTCATATTCATTGATTGCGCTGAGGTTTACGTCATCGATATTTGCGATTTTTTTCCTGTATTTTTCCAGTTCACTTTCCATTTCCTCAACAGAGAGCTCAAGGGGTTCGGTTAGTTTTGAAACCTCAGTTCGAAGCTCGGAAAGTGAATTCTGATATCGCTCTAAAATACGATTTTCAATGTGTTCACGCTGAATTTTTCGCTGGGACTGGTCGAGTTCGACCACGCGCAGTTTTTCCAGAATTTTTCCCTTTTTGTCTTGGATATCAGATATAATGATATCATTCCCTTTGAGTTTTTCATTCATCAGGCTGTAATCTGCTTCATTGGTTTCAAGGGACTGCTCATTGAGTTTTAAGTTTTCGTACATAACAGAAAGGGACTGTTCATACTCGGTTATCGTTTGAGTAGATGCTTTTATTGTGTGTTCTTTCTGGCTGATGTCTCTGACGATTTGTTGAAGCTGTTTTATTCCATCGTTCTGAAATTCTTTGAGGCGTCGCAACGAATTATTGCTGTTTTCAAGTCTGGCGTTTAACGATGTTTTCTTCAGGTTCAGATCAACTACCTTCTGGTTATAATATTCCATCTTCGATGATACATTCCCTGTTTGTTTGGTTATTTCAGCTATCTTCTCCTGATTTGTCTTTACTTCGTTTTCGATTTTTGCCAATGCATTGTTGTATTCAGACATTTTTTCATCAATGTCGTTTTCCTCGCCCATGAGCTGTTCTTTTTCCAGCTTTACCACCTCAAGATGGCGACGGGCATGTTTTAAGTCTTCTGAAGCTTTGTAAAGCAGTTTCTCTGCTTCAGTTTCATTTAGCTTTGCCTTATTGAGCTGTTCTATTGTTTTTTGAAGATTGGTTTCGATTGTCCGGACTTCAGATTCGAGCGCATTTTGTACCTCACGGGCGGAAATAATTTTCTTGTCGAAATCCACTATTTCCTGTTTCAGATCCCGGATTTCCTGTTTCTTTGCCAGAAT
>JAABPS010000435.1 GCA_011391835.1 Desulfobacteraceae bacterium | reverse complement strand
TTATGGATTATAGCGGCACCAACAGACATTATCACCACAATGGAAAACTGCGCAAATACAGCTGCACCTGTAATATTTGAGGGGGTGACAGTCAATGCTATCTCATTCCCCATAGAATCTCCTTTATCTCTTAAAATAGGGCTCCAGCGCGACGCCCATGAAATTACGCGTTTCTTTCCTTAGCAGCGCTAAATTTCAACAATTTCCTAAAATCTCCCAGAGAGCTGGTCCCAATATTTTCAAAGAAGCTAAAAACTTAAATCTGCTCGCATCTAAATAAGCCATCCGCTAAATATTCTTCCACCTTCTGCCGCCTTATCTCAGAAAAAATTCAATAGTTTCACCAATAATTATTTCCTGGTTATCAAATCGTAAGCCAAGCTAGCTAACGAAATGTAGTGAATCGCCAAATTATTATCTATGTCATAGGCTATTGCATGTGCTTTTTCGTTTCTAAAACACTGAATAGACATATGTAGAAATTTCACACCCTCAAAAAAATTCTTCTCAGCATCATCAAAAGGCTGACGTCCAAAGATTATTTCGTAATTTGAATTACAAAAAGCGTCTGTCGCTTTTTCTTTTCCTGTTATATCTTTTAACTTCTTCCTTACAATTTTATACGCCTCCTCAACTGCATAAAAATGATGACCATCATTAAGAAGTTCTTCTACTCGATTGAAAATATCTTTTTGCAATGCGATATTGATTTTACCTTTTTTGAATGTGGCTTTTGATTTCGAGTCATCACGATTCGGCAAGCCCTTTTCAAGCAAGACCCTATTTTCCCATCTGACTCGTGGTAATCTTGCAGCATGATCAAGCAAGTTCTCCATATTGTCTTCATTTGCAATCGGGAGTATTTCTAACAATCTATTATAAGGAATATTTCTATCTCCAATATGCTCACCAAATTTACGATATACTCGGCGTAAATGGTCTGCGTTGGCTACTTTAAAAGGAAAAACTTCTTTTACAAATTCTTCCCAGGTTTTTTTGCCTGAAAAATGGTGTTTGTATAGTTTTGTTTTGAAAATACACTCAAGGATTCCGCCCATTCTCAAATAATTGTTGGTTACATTTACAAAAGCAATTTTTATGTCATTAACCATCTTGTTGCAAAGCCGGGTTTTTTCGGCATGATTTAGAGACTTAATCGCAGTTTCGTTCAGTGCAACGTATTCAATATTCATACTCAAAACTCCTTGAAGCACTACGGGGATGCCCATGAAATTGTGCGTTTCAACTCTTTTCTGAAAAAAACCCTAATGACTTCTAACAACCTTCCGCAGAGTTAGCTTTAAAATCGTCCATGATCCAGTGGTGGCTGTAATGGGGCGTGGATTGCCTTTTTGAAAGGTTGTCGAATGCTTGGAATTGATAATGTCTTGTAATGTTGTTCCGAAGCTGATCATTTCCACGCCCACATTATTTTGAAACATGGATAACAATTTCCGGCCAACAAACTGCTACGTATATGAAATGCGCCCAAGACGCAAGACGCATGGGAATCTGGATGGGACTGACTAAGATCTTTGCAAAAATGGATGTTCTTCAAAGGTCTCAAACTGCGGGCTTAATAGCAAAAATTTAAGGGGGTTGTCAATGAATAAAAAATAGGCATGAGGCGTGAGGCGGAAGGCGTTAGTCGTGAGAGCGTGAGAGCGGAAGGCGTGAGAGCGGAAAACGTGAAGCGTATCTCGTGAAGCGTGAAACGTGAAACGAAATAAACAGGAACAAAGGATCATCAGCTACACTGAACGGCAGATTTTCAAAAGGCGAGAGAGCATGATGACGCCGAGACACACAGCCAGAAAAAACTATCCGCATCTAAAGGCTATGCGGCTTTAGCCGCCACACGAGGAGCCGGGGCACCCTGCAAGAAGCCTTGTGCGCTCAGATCCTCATCAATTTCCGGCCAATGAATTCCGAACCCTGCTCCGGCTATCCGCCAGTTTGACCGCTGCGCTGGCGTTGCATGCAGAAGGCGCGGATACCAGGCCAATGGAACCGTAATGGTTCGCCCGTCGAAAAGGTCCACACTGATCGCGTCATCAGTTATACGCACATCCACGACTCCTTCGCCTGCTTTAGGTTCCGAAATAGTCATTCCATTTCTCCAAAAAATCATTCCGGTGATCCGAAGTCATTGCTTCCAATTTCCTTAGTTCTCTTGCCGGAAATCCAAGATTATAAGCCAAAGCAACAGGACTGAGCCAGAACTTGGCTGAAAAAGCATCCCTGTCAACATGCACGTGCGAAGGTTCATGCAGATCGTGGCTGAAAAATAGAATCTGTACGGCCCTTCTCTTAAAACTACAGGAGACATTATTTCAACCCTGTCAAATGTTCGGTTGCATATCAAGCTTCAAACAGGATGCTTAAATATATTAATGGGCCAGTTGAAATGATGTTCAGGATAACCATATTACAACTGATTTGTCAATGAGTTAAGAAAAAAAAGGGTTCAATCCGCCATCCGCCATAAAGATTGGCGGACGTGCCGCTGGCGGATCTTCGAGAGGCACAAAGTAAAAAAATGAAGAAAAAAGGGTTCGAGGGGGCGAGGGTTCAAGGGGTTAAGAACTTATTATTATTGGTTAGTTGCAAAGCGGGGGAAAATGATTTAATGGGGAATAAGAAGGAGAAATCCATTATGAACGGCAAAGAACGGATCATCACCGCATTGAATCTTAAGCAACCCGACCGTGTTCCTCTGTACATTCATGGAATCAACGAGGCTCCGATAATCGGTATCGGAAAACACATCACAGACGGCCTGCCTGAACCCAAACAGTTTCATGAGATGAACGATTCCGAGAAAATGAAGCTGCTCGACACCCTTTTCCTTCTTCATGAAGTTTTTGGCGTGGACGGGTTCACATCT
>JAABPS010000434.1 GCA_011391835.1 Desulfobacteraceae bacterium | reverse complement strand
CAACTTTCTGGAAGGTTCTCGCAATCCCCAGCTTTGCTCTGTTATGGGGCATCAGGCCATTGATTTTTTCCCCCTTGTAATAAATATTTCCTTTTTGCGGATGATAAAGTCCGCTGATACAGTTCATCATAACCGTTTTGCCGGCGCCGTTTGGCCCTATAACTGAATGTATCTCGCCCTTTTTAATCTTGGTGCTCACACCGTTCAGTGCGCATACCTTGCCGAAAAACATCTGAATTCCCTCAAGCTCCAGAAGGACTTCACCCGCCTTGATATCTTTTGATACGCTCAATACTCAAGACCTCCTTTTTTCCCGGCCCTATTCTCAATAATTGAGTTGTAACCGTAATATAATTTGACATCTCCTAATCAGCACCTTTTTCTGAAATACACTGCATTATAGAGATTACACAATAAACTGAATTTGGTTCAGTTAAATGGCTATATATAAGCTACACTTTCTTGCTGTCAAGAAATTAATGCGTTTTTATTTGTTGATCTAACCTACTGTAATTTTATTAATAATGATTATCAGCCTGCTTTGATCCCACTTGAGTCCTTTGTATTACATCAATAAAGGCAGGTGTTTTACCAATTAGATTTAGATTATCCAAAATGATAATAAAGTCAAGCTTATATAATATGAGTAAAATAGTGGTATATAACCACTATTATTCCAAAGAGAGGAGATGCGAGCGGAGATTTATCTTCTTGTTTTTTAAGCCTAATTTGCTTCTTATATTATGGCGGTGGAATAAAACGGTGTTTTTTGAAATAAGTAATAACTCTGCAATTTCCTTATTTGTCTTTCCCTCTTTGACCAGGCCCGACACACGAATCTCAACAGGGGTCAAATTGACGAGTCTCGATGTCAGCCTGCTGATGAAAGGTGAAATAATGTTGTTAAGGTTCGTTTCAAGAATGCTAACCAATGTCCTTTGACGGGCATCCAGCCGACCGCTTATAACTTTCTGCAAATAGGGATTGACAAGTTCCTGGACATTACTCAAAACGATCCCGCTTAATTCCTTTTTATCATCTTCCCGTTGTTTGAGCAGGACTTTGAGGGCTGTGTTAACCTCTTCCAGGTGATGAGACTGGGACTGAAGTTCCTTTTCGCGCTTGCGCAATGCTTTCTCGACACGCTTCCTTTCGTCAATCTCCTTTTCGAGCTTCATGTTTGCATTGGCCAGTTCAGCAGTACGTTCCACAACAAGTTCTTCCAGGTGACCATGATATTTTTGTAGCTCTTCTTCAGCCCTCTTGCGGGCACTTATATCTCTGAGGATTACAATGTTGCCCACCGGCTGGCCAGTACTTCCTCGGTAAAGGGTAGAGCTGATCTGAACATCCAGTATTTTCCCTTCCTTGGTCATACGCCTCGTTTCGAAAAGCTTTATTTTTTTTCCGCTCAGCATACTTTCTATGGCTTTTTTGGTTTCCGGCCAGTTTTCCGGGGGCACGAAATTGATTTGCTTACCTAAAAGTTCATCACGCGATAAGCCGAAAGTCTGTTCAAACGCCGGATTTACATAAGTGGCAATCCCCTGCATATCGTAAACAACAATAGGATCAGGAGAAGATTCCAGCAAGGTGCGGTAGCGCTCTTCGCTTTCACGCAAAATGGATTCGGTACGTTCACGTTCGGCTAACTCACGGCGCACGTCTGCGTAAAGCCGCGCCTTTTCAAGGGCAATCAGGGCAAGAGCGGCAAATTGTTCCAGAACGGTAATATCCTCCCTACTGAATCTTTTATCTATATCAACATGGGCGAGACCTATTACACCCAGTACCTGACTGTCAGATTTTAAAGGAATTCCAACGACTGAACGCAAAGCGTCCAAAACTTTATCAGGAATGCGGCCAGGCCAGGATTTATAATCATCAACCAGTACCGGTGATTCGGTTTCCCATACTTGTCCGCCCATACCCTGGCCGATGACAACCCGCCGACCCAACTGGCTTTTAAAAAATCCCATACCCACCCGCATCTGCATCTGCTGCCCCCCCTGCTCAAACAGGTAGATATAGCCGTGTTCCGTTCCGGTGAGCGAAGTAGCCCTCTCAAGTATGTTTTCCAATAATTCTTCTTTATCTATTTTATCGATTAAGATCAGTGAAGTTTCATGCAGGGCTTTTAAATAGGCATTTTGACGATGAAAAGCTTCTTCCGCTATCTTTCGCCGCTGTGATCCGGTATTTAAGGCAGGATTCTGACGCTTTAAATTTGAATATGAAGGGGTAAGTGCCATGATTAAATGATAACGAATTTTTTTACAATATCGACAACCTCATTCGGATCATCAATAACTTCAAGAATGTCAATATCTTTGGAAGAAATCATATTCGCTTCAAGAAGCCTTGATTTAATCCATTTTTTTAGACCGCTCCAGTATTCCGATCCGACCAGGATTATAGGAAATGGTTTGATCCGGTGAGTCTGGACGAGTGTAACGGCTTCAAAGAGTTCATCCATAGTCCCGAAACCGCCCGGCATGATCACATAAGCATGTGCGTATTTAACAAACATGACCTTTCGTATAAAAAAATACTTGAATTCGAGTTTTATATTGGAATATTGATTCGGTTTCTGCTCGAAAGGAAGTACTATATTCAGGCCGATCGACTTTCCGCCGGCTTCAGCGGCGCCCTTATTTGCCGCTTCCATTACTCCGCCGCCACCTCCCGTTATTACTGCAAAATTGTTTTTGGCAAAAAGGGCGGCTAGCATTTCGGTCTTTTTATATATCGGATTATCTGGTTTGATTCTGGCTGAACCGAAAAAAGTTACCGCTGGTCCGACTTTGTGCAGGGCTTCGACACCATCAACAAACTCACCCATAATCTTGAAAATGCGCCACGATTCAGTAATCGAAAATTCATTGATTAGAAACTGATTTTCCATC
>JAABPS010000048.1 GCA_011391835.1 Desulfobacteraceae bacterium | reverse complement strand
ATACAAGAAAAAGGCCATCGAACTTGGCGCCTCACATTCCTGTATCTTTAGTGTTAAAGATATTCCCGTGGACGAACGGGTCACGTTGAAATGCCAGGTCCCACGATGTTTTGGATATGGCGTAAGCGCGAACTGCCCGCCAAATACCATAACCCCTGATGAACTCAGAACATATCTTGTCAAATATGAATCGGCGATTTTTTTTACTAAGGATGTTCCTTCAGAAGTTATTGTACGCGATAAAGCAACCATAAAGGAAAGAGTGGCTGTGTACCAGGATATCTATAAAATAGTCACCGATATCGAATCCATGGCCTTTTATGACGGTCACTATTTGGCATTCGGATTTGGAGCGGGTTCATGCAGGCATACCTTTTGCGGCCTTGAGAAAACATGTCGTGCCATGGAGGGAGATCGCTGCAGATTCTCATTACGCGCAAGACCTTCCATGGAGGCGGTTGGAATGGACGTCTATAAGATGGTAGCCATGTGTGGATGGGATATCTATCCCATTGGGAGCAGTTCAACGCCAAAGGATATACCCAAAGGAACGCTTGCAGGAATCATTATCATCCAGTAAAACAGCTCACATGGAAAGTCGTTCATTCTTTCATTTTTCAGAAACATTAGATATAGTTAATTCGTCTCAATGATCCATTGCTATTGTTTTTTTATTTAAAATGAGTATATTTACGCATAAATTCTATCAATACTGGCAACGTTAATTTAATCCCAAGATGAACGGGATTTTTTAATTTTTACATATCAGTAAATAGATGCGGTAGGATGCGGAACTAAGTACAATGCTAACATATTTAAATAAAACAATAAAATATTTTATTCCACTCAGCATGATCGTCATTGCAGCGTGCTCTCCCCGTATTGTACCTCAATACAAAAATATGGGTAAAATTACATCCTCCCAGCCGCAAACCCAAAAAAATGAATTTGGCGGCATAACCAATGAAATCAGCTATTCATCAGGTAACGCCGAAAAAGCGATTCTCTATTTTACAGCCCAGAAAAAATTAAAAAAAACAGAGCTATATTACACCGATGCGTTTGCTGAAAAAACGGGATTGGATCATGAAATACGATGGTACTTAGTTAACGGCACGATTGAAAAAAAAGATATTTTTTACTCGGACAGTTTTTCATTAATCAGCGGATATTACAAGGATACAACATATCTTGATGTAAAAAATAAAACTGAAAAAAGAGAAAGGTATTATACAGATGATTTTATCCTTAAAAATGGATATTATCTGGAAATAAATATTCAGGATCTGGGTAAAAACACTGAACAAAATGAACGCTACTATACCGATGATTTTGCGGTTGCAAATGGATACTTTAAAGAAATAAGCTTCTGGGATATCAACAAGAATGCAGAAAGAGCCGAAATATATTATACGGATAATTTCGGCAATAAATATGGGTATAATAAAGAAGTAGGTTATGTTGACAGTGATGGTAAAAACAAACGAATTGAACGATTCTTTACGGATAATTTAAGGGCAAAAAAAGGAATTGCCAAACAAATCATCTACTATGACGCTGAAGGAAGAATTATTAACGAAGTATTTTATGATATAAACGACCACGTTATTGATGAAAACTCTAAAAAAAGAGAAAAAGATCAAAAGCAATAATAGGGATCACATATAACGTATTGGGCATACTGTTTCCAATATAGTTTATACGTTCATCAACAATATGAAAAAAACCAATAAAACCTCTGTATCGATCATAAAATTTTTCCAGTGGGCTATTATCTTATTTGTTCTTTCAAGCATGTTTCTTGTCCTTGCCATGCGGTGGATACCGCCGCCAACCACATCGTTCATGCTTCAGCGCCGTTTCACCGCAGCTGTAAGCAATAAAAAGAAATTCAAAATTACCTATCAATGGGTTGACTGGGAAAAAATACCATCGCATACAAAACTTGCAATCGTAGCCGCAGAAGATCAAAAATTTCCCTATCACATGGGTTTTGACTTTAAATCCATCGGTGAAGCGGTGAAGGAAAGAACAAACGGTGTCCGTTTTCGCGGGGCGAGCACCATCTCTCAGCAGGTAGCAAAAAACCTTTTTCTCTGGCCGGGGCAGAGCTATGTTAGAAAAGGGCTGGAAGCATATTTTACTTTGTTAATCGAAGTATTATGGCCGAAACGTCGTATTTTGGAAGTATATCTGAATGTCGCCGAATTCGGAAATGGCGTATTTGGAGTGTCTGCTGCCAGCGGGATTTTTTTTAATAAATCCCCCTCGAAATTATATCAGTATGAAAGTGCGCTCCTTGCAGCCGTACTTCCAAACCCTTCGAGATTCCGCGCCAATAGACCTTCAGCGTATGTGTGGAATCGATCCTCATGGATAATGTGGAATATGCGCCTATTGGGCCGGAATTATCTGCAGGATATCTGAACAGCAACCATCGCCGGCGTTGCCAAAACAGGCAAAAAATTCATACAGTATCTTTTTATCACATACTGGACATAGGGAATCGATACGTGTTCCCCTCTGCATCAAAGACAATCAACGTCTGGTATTGATTCCAGATCGTCCAATCCATCTGGCAGTAAAATGCCGCTATTTCTCCAGGAGACAGGGACCGTTTCCAGGGGGGGTATAGATGGCTGTACCGCACTGTTCCATTTTCATTTTCAAGCTCAATATATCCTGGAATAACTACGGGCCTTTCCCCAATATTTCGAATATGTATTTCCAGATTCTGATCAGAAAGACTGCAGCACTTAAAGGCAAGGACATCTTCCATGCTTGAATTTTTAATAATCTTCACGTCAATCATTGGCCAAACTATTCCTGGATTGCTGCGGTATGCCATCAAAGATAAATGATTATAGGTAAATATAATGATTATGATGGGGATGAATTGAAATCAATCAATAGATAGTTATCACGCATACTGCATTTTACAGGGGGATTCCGGTGAATTACAATTAAAATTTAAAATTTGACAGAGCTTCCTTTCCAGTGACCGCCTCCCGCTTAATCAGTTCAAGTGCTTCCAGAACCTGATCCCGTGTTTTAATGTCATCAACACGTTTTGTAATTTTTTCAACAGACTCAATCACTTTGTCATTGCTGAACTTGACTTTTGTCACCATATACGAAAGACCTTCAATCATCTGGTTAATGTTTTCGCAATCATCTTTCATATAGTCATCAGTCCTGATGGCAACTTTCATTGTAAAATCTCCCTCAGCCATTTTCCTGAATGAATGGCTAAAATTAACCAAGGGTCCACATATCCGATGCGTAATGATTACTTGATGAATAAAAATCAGAACAAACATTGCAATAATAGTAGGGACAAGCCGTTTGATAAAGGAAAGAAATATGATTGCCGCGCGGTACTGTATATTGATATCGTCTGATAAATACATATCGATCATAAGCGGAGATAAAATAACACCCATTGTCGCGATCAAAATAAGAAACATCCATAATAAATTAGGAATAATGATTCTAAGCTGAGTGTCATTGCTGAGAAGGTAATTCTTTAGCTTTCTTTTTGATTTTTCAGCCATATCCACCTACTTTTCTACCATTTCACGGGTCGTAAAGTTAAATTCATATAAACTTTCAACCCCATTATGCTTGGATTGAGCGATAAATGGATTTTGTGAATTAAAAGGATCTCCTGGATCGCCGGATATAATGGTAACACAAACACCATTGGTAGGGGAAAAGCCTTTTAACGTAAAATCTGACGCAGCCCCATCATTTCGAATAGACTGACCGGTTCTGCCGATAAAACTTTCATGTTGAACATAATATTCTTCTTCTACTTTTGCGAACTGATGCAAATCATATTTGGAAGTAATCTTATAAGCAGCTTTTCTTGCCTGTATGATATAAATGCCGGCAAGAGATAGAATAATGGAAATAACACTCATCACCACCATCAATTCTATAATTGTGTATCCGTAAGACCCCTTGGAACGCGTTACAAACATATATACTGCATCCCTTCAAAATAAGTTACCGGTTGTTTATAAGTATTATTCCTTTATCGTCCTGGAATTAAACATAGGTTCAGCGCCTCTTTCCGCCCATACCTATTCTTTATTTTATAAATAATTATTAACAAATAGTCAATAAGGGATATTTCTAATACTTTACTGAAACCTGGTTGCGAACAGCGAATTCCTGTGATAGGTCAAATGACAACACTCAGGTGTATATATCTTCTCGGAGGGAATCGTGAAAGAGCGCTGTTTTGGTGCTGTCCGTTTTATTCCAGGGCAGAATAAGGGTAAGTATCCATATTGCCATTCGGTTTACATTGAAGGAGATGGCATTCTCATCGATCCTGCTTCAGACCGTGAAAGGCTCATCCACCTTAAAGAAGGGTCAGGTGTTCAACACGTGTGGCTCAGCCACTGGCATGAAGATCATATCATGCACCTGGATCTGTTTGACGACATCCCGTTTTTGATATCATCCGCGGATGCGCCTCCGCTTTCTGATGTGGAGATCTTCATGGATGCCTATGGTTTTTCCGATGAAACGATCCGTGAATATTGGCGCCCTCTGCTCATAAATCAGTTCCATTATAAACCCAGAAAACCGGATCGATTTTTCAAAAATGGAGAAAGGATGCACCTTGAAACAGTAACAGTTGAGGTTATTCATACGCCAGGCCATACACCGGGCCATTGTTCCTTTTTTTTTGAAGAGCCCCGTGTGCTGTTTATGGGAGACTACGATCTGACCCCTTTTGGCCCATGGTATGGCGACCGTGAATCGAGCATTCAGGACACAATCGCTTCCATTGAACGCCTGAAACACGTTCCCGCAGACATCTGGATAACCTGCCATGAAACAGGTGTTTTTGAAAAAGACCCCGGCGACCTGTGGGATCAGTATTTAGGTATTATAAAAAGAAGGGAAGATAAACTGCTAAGCCTCCTTCAAATACCCAAAACCATGGATGAAATTGTTGACGCGTGCATTGTCTATGGCAGACCCCGGGAACCCAGAGCTTTTTTTTCAATTGGTGAACGGGGCATAATGGGAAAACATGTGGAAGATCTTTTAGAAAAATCGGTGATAAAAAAAGAGAATGGCCACTTTTTTGTTTAAAAAATCGAAGGACAATTCTTCATCAATTCTCAGGGAGCACGTATGAACATTCCTTTTTGGATGGAACGTGTGTTTCATAAATTTGTCGATACCGCCTATTCCCATATTCCTCAGCCTTTCCCTGACAAAAGACGGCTTGAGTCGTGTAAAATTATCTCTCACAGAGGCGAACACGATAATGAACGCATTGTTGAAAATACCGTTCCAGCATTTGATAAAATTGCGGATCATGGAATATGGGGGATTGAGTTTGATGTCAGGTGGACAAAAGATCTGCATCCGGTCGTGTTTCATGACCCGGATTTAAAACGGCTGTTCCATTCTCCTGTCAAGATCCACCAGATGACCTTACCCGAATTAAAAAACAATTTTCCCATGATCCCCTCTGTAGAGGAGATCGTCGCCCGATATGGGAAATCCTTGCATCTGATGGTTGAAATCAAAGAGGAAATATACCCTGATCCAGACCTTCAACAGCGGAAAATGAAAGATCTTTTTTACGGTCTGATACCGGAGCACAATTATCACTTTGTTTCTTTAAACCATGAGATGTTTCGTTTTTTTGATTTTTTACCTGTTTCGGCGTGCCTGCCTATTGCTCAGCTAAACATCAACACTCTCAGCAGGATAGCCATCCAGAAAAAATATGGCGGCATTATGGGACAATATTTTATAGTAAACAATTTACTGGTACAGAAACACCTACGCGTGGGGCAAAAGGTTGGAACAGGTTTTATTGGTTCACGAAACTGCCTGTTCCGCGAACTCAATCGTGGTGTAGAATGGCTTTTTTCAAATAATGCGGTTCAATTGCAATCGATTTGCAACTCTTTTCTTCAGCTTTAAAAAAGAAGAGGCGAATGCTGAAATTGGTACCACCATCCGCCTCAAGTTCTTGAAAGCGAAAAAACTATTCACTCTTTAGATAAGCAACGTCGGCCTTACCTTTTTCTTCATCCACGAAGGAAAAAAGGGTCATCCCAATAATAAAAAGAATAAGGATCGATCCAATTCCCCATCTGGCAGCCAACTGGCCGACAGCCTGAATCTGTTCCTGCGTGGGTGAAGGCGGCATTAATAACCGTCTGGCGATTAAACCGACAATGCCCATCAAGGCCGGCCCAAATATAGCCGCGAATTTCCCCAGCATATTATAAAATCCATAATATTCGGCGGCCTTGTCCTTGGGAATCAGCCTGGAATAATAGGATCTGCTCAGCGCCTGGATTCCGCCCTGAACCAAACCAATAACCACCGCCAGAATATAAAATTCCTTTCTTTCAGTCATCATGGTTCCCCATATGGTCACAAACATATAAACGCTAATGGCCAGGTAAATCGATTTTCGAACTCCCCATTTTTCCCCAAGTTTTCCGAAGACAAGCGCCGAAGGGAATCCTACAAATTGGGTAATGAGAAGTGCTTTAATCAGATCCGTTGAATCAAATCCCAAAGACATCCCATAATCAACAGCCATGCGAATAATGGTATCCACACCGTCAATATAAAACCAGTAGGCAAGCAGAAACAAAAATACAGTCTTTAAGTGGCGAACCTTTTTAAAGGTATCAATAAATTGCCTGAAACCATCCAGAACAAAATTCACTCCCTTTTCTGATGCGGCAGCAGTTTTCACCTCTGGCACCCAAAAAATAGTAATAAGGGTAAACATCCCCCACCATGCGGCAACAGATAAAAATGAGTATCTCACCGCTTCGCCCGCATCAGCCAGCCCAAACAGATGCGGTTTCAGGGTCATAATCACATTGATAAGAAAAAGCAGCCCACCGCCCAGATATCCCATGGAATAACCCAGGCTGGATACAAAATCTATTTTATCCTCACCCACCACACTCGGTAGAAGAGAATCGTAAAAGATATTCGCTCCTGAAAATCCAATAACGCCCATTGCATAAGTAAAAATAGCCCATGCCCATTGCCCCTTTTGAACCATAAACAGGGAGGCGGTCATGAGAACGCCCAGATAAGCAAAAAAAATCAGAAACTTTTTTTTGGCAGTTCCCTTATCTGCGATAGCGCCCAGTATCGGCGCCATAAGTGCAACCAGTAACCCTGCAATTGAATTCCCAAAGCCAAGGAGCGCTGTGCTCATATTAACATTCGCCCCATAGCTCCAGTACTGTTTAAAAAAAATAGGGAAAAACCCCGCCATGACCGTTGTTGCAAAAGCGGAATTCGCCCAGTCATACATGGCCCACCCCCAGACAGCTTTCTTATTTTTCATAGTTTTCTCCTTATCCGGTTTGAGGAAAGTTCTTCCCGGTTTTTAAGGCAGCGGACAGCATATCCACCGGGTGATACTGAAAAACATCTATTCATCCGTTGCATTGCAACCAGCACTAAATATAAATAAAAATGTATTATTAAGTAGTTACGGGTACGACTGACATTGAATGGAACAAAAATATATTTTTAAAAAATATGTAAAGTTTTCAAGACAAATTGCCGATACTATGTACAAGTGTGCGCTAAAACGCACTCTTTTTCATCTACCTTCCTTTGCTACGGGGCGGTTAACGAACCGCCCTTTTTTTCTGGACTGATTTTATATCTTAATTTTTTCTCCCGGTTTTGGCACAAAAACAGAATAGCCTTCATGTGTCAGAAAATCCGCAAATGAAAGGCTCTGATCCTCTTCGCCGTGAACAATAGCAATCCTCTTAATCCTTAGATTTGATTCCTTGAGGAATCGAAGCATTTCATTTTTATCGCCATGAGCGCTGAATCCATCCAGTTTAACCACCCTCGCATTTAACGGATATTCCTTATTTAAAAATTTTAATATCGGTGGAGAACCGCTTCTGCCGGACGCCTCATATTCCAGACCAGTTTCAAGTATTCGCCGGCCGAGCGTATTTGAGGCCATATACCCCACAATAAGAATTGTATGTTTTGGGTTATCAATTTTATGCCGTAAATGGTGAAGGATCCTTCCACCCTCGCACATGCCAGATCCTGCAATCACAATATGCGGTCTTTCCTCCTTGTTTAATGCCATCGATTCTTCTACGGATTCAGTAAAACGCAGCTGATCAAATGAAAAAGGATTAACCCCTTTCTCAAGAAAATCTTCGTGTGTTTCCCTGTCGTAAACCTCAGGATGCTCTCCGAAAACCTTGGTAAGTTTTGTTGCCAGTGGACTGTCAACATATACAGGAATAGATGGCACTTCTTTTTCTCTGTACAGCTCATGAATAACATATAACAATTCCTGGGTTCGTCCGTACGCAAATGCTGGAATAACAATGACTCCCTGTCTCTCAACAGCTTCGTTAATCACCGCTTTTAATTTGGGTTTCAAGTCCTGTACCGGCGGATGGACTCTATTTCCATAAGTGCTTTCCATAATCATCAGATCCACATCCCTGTCTTCTTCTTCAAACTTTCGAACCGGATCCTTAAGGATCGGTTTGTTGAATCTTCCAATATCGCCAGTATAGCAGATAGTTATAGGCCGGCTGTTTTCCTGAATGTTGATCATTGAAACAGCTGACCCAAGAATATGACCTGCTTCATAAAAACGGCATGTTGCCTTTTCTCCGATAACGGTTGAATGCCGATACGGAAAACCAGAAAAACTGGTCAACGACTGCTCCGCATCCGCCATGGAATAAAGAGGTTGAATTCCCGTTAGACGAAACTTGTCTAAGAGGCTGTTGATCCGCTCTGTGTTCAGGTTATTCTGATTGGATTTCATCTGCTGTTTAATATCATTCAGGTTCTGTTTCTTAAGCTTCCGCCGCCGTTTTGATTCTTTCATTTCTGTCAAGTAGGATTTGACTGTTTTATAGTTCAAATAATTTGCATCTGACTCCTGTATATGAGCCGAATCCAGCAGCAGATATTCACACGCATCCGCGGTCGCCCGGGAACAAATAACATGTCCTCTGAAATCCTTCCTCGTTACCATTGGAATCCTCCCCGAATGATCGATATGAGCGTGGGATAGGACAATATTTGTAATTTTCCTCGGATTAAATGGCAATTTTCGGTTTTTCTTATCGCTTTCTTTTCTTCTTCCTTGAAACATGCCGCAATCCAGCAGTATCTGATCAGATTGAGTGGTAATCAGATGCATCGAACCGGTAACTTCCCGTACCGCTCCTAAAAACGTAACGTGCATGTGTATTCTCCTTTCAGGTACCGAAGTAAACTTTAGGCCAGACGCATATAGTATATCCTCTGCGCCTGAGATAGAGCATAAAAAAGGGATAAACGTATCTTATGAGTTCTCCTTATCAAAATCGTTTAATACACTCCAGCACACACGGCATGAATTTCCAACAACAGATGCGATATGCCCGTCAAAGAACAACTGATCGATCATCCAGTCCTGATCCATGTATGCTGCAATCAGCTTTGTATCACTTACTATTTTTATAATCCGGCACTTTAAAAGATCCTTGACGCCTGTTCCGGCAGCTTTCAGGATTGCTTCCTTTGATGTCCAGTATCTGAAAAAGAGCGTAGTCGAATCCGCATCTGTCAGACGCCATTCGGATTCATCCGCGGTTTTTCTAAAAAGCCCCTTTGAAACCGTCCTGAATTTTTCTATATCAATGCCCACCTTTTGAGGAGACACCACAGCGCCGACGTATTCCGGTTTATGCGTGAGTGACCAGTAATTCCCATCAAAAGGCTGGGGAATACCATCCTTATCCTTTACAAATGACCTAACCTCTATCCGGCTCTTCTGAGCCGATAGGTCAAGTGCCCGTCGTGCATACTGGCTGAGATAAACAACTCTGCCCCGTCCCATAAGAGCTCTGCCTTCGTCCGGGACAGCAAGAACTACCGGATAAATCGTAGGTTTTTTATCTTCCTGAATCATAGGGAGGGCTTCAATACAATCCGGCAGTCCGCAACCGTAGCCCCGTTTCCTTCTTCATGAACCAGAAGCGGATTAATATTCAATTCGTTTATTTCAGGGTGATTCATGACCATCTCAGAAAGACTGACAATAGACTTTTCCAAAACTTCAATATCTGACTTTGGCCGCCCTCTAAATCCCTTAAATATTTTATACCCCCTGATTCCCTGAATCATTCTGCGGGCTTCGTTTCTCCCCACAGGGGCAAAGCGGAAAATAACATCTTGAAACACCTCAACAAAAATTCCCCCAAGACCAAACATAAGCAGCGGCCCAAAAACAGGGTAACGATTCATCCCCAGAATAACCTCACCTCCCGGGGGAGCCATTTTCTGTATGAGAACCCCCTCAATGATTGCTTCAGGATTATATATTTTGGCCTTTTCAATAATGTCTTTATAAGCGCCCCTCACATGATCCCGGTCTTCGAGATCCAGCACCACACCCCCCGCGTCAAATTTGTGGAGAATATGTGCAGACACAATTTTCATGACAACCGGGTAATTAATTTTCCCCGCCATATCCATGGCCTCATCTTCGCTATGAGCCATATTCCCCGGCAATACGTTAAAGCCATAGCATTTCAGCAATTCAGCACCATCCAGCTCGCCCAGAATCGTTTTCCCTGTTTCAATTGATTTCTTAATTATAGAATCCGCTTTTTCTTTTTCATGTTCAAAGGAAAATTCTGCGAAACTCTGCCGGTTCACCCAGTTCGAATAGTTACAGAGGCCCCCAAGCGCCCGAATCGCATTTTCCGGAAATCGAAAAACTGGAATGCCATGATCCTGCAGATATGTTACACCGGATGAAATATCCGCAGTCCCCATGAAGCAGCAAAAAATTGGCTTTGACGAGTTCCTGGCAGTGCGAACAATTATTTTTGCTGCTTCAATGGCATTTGAGTGTGATCTGGGAATATAGATAAGAAGACCGATGTCTACCCCTTCATCCTGGATCATTTCTTGAAGTACCTTGGTATAATCGGCAGAGGAAATATTCCCGCCAATATGAATCGGGTTATGAAGACCCGTTGTATCACGCAACATCTGGGCAAGTGATTGAATTGTTTTTATTTTAAACTCAGCAAGCTTAAGCCCGGATGACACCGTTACATCTGTAGCCATGCCGCCGGGACCTTTGGCATTCGTAATAACAGCAACCCTGTTGCCATGTGGCATCGTTGATCCTGAATGTGTCTTCCTGTTTTTCTCCCTGCAGGTAAATGCACATGCGAAATTAAAAAGCTCCTCAATTGAGCCTGCCTGAATGATTCCGGCCTGCTGAAAAATAACATCGTAAATGGACACGGAACCCATCAGCGCCTTGGCGTGAGACGCAACGGCTATTATCTCCGGGCTTGTGGCGCCCGATTTTATGGCCAGCACCGGCGTGGAGTTCTTTCCTGAAGTGATTTTTTGAACGGCAGTAATAAACTCCGGCCCCTTCATCAATTCTTCCAGATAAATCATGATAACGTCTGTGTCCGGATCCTGGTGCAGATAATATAACAGATCCACCTCATCGATATCCGATTTATCGCCCACTGAGATGAACTTGGAAAATCCAAAATTATTTTCCCTCGCAAAATCAAGCACTGCCGTGCATAATGCATCGCTCTGGCATATAAATGATATGCCCCCTGAAGCCGGCATATGTTTGTATAAACTTGCGTTCAGTCGAACAGAGGGCAGAGGATTAATGATACCCAGGCATCCCGGCCCGAAAACACGAACGCCTGCCTCTTTGCAGGTGGAGATAATCGTATGTTCAACCTCAATCCCTTTGCTTTCAACTTTGCGAATTCCAGACGAAATAATAGAAATGCCCTTGATATTCTTTTGGATAGCCGTCTCTACGGTCGTTAAACTGTTTTCATCAGGACAAACAATAACAGCAAGATCCGCATGCCCAGGAATATCATCAACCCTTC
>JAABPS010000433.1 GCA_011391835.1 Desulfobacteraceae bacterium | reverse complement strand
TACCAGGAACTTGCCCGTTTGCGGGAGGTTGCTTTAGGAGATAATGAATGAACGAGTATAGTATATTATTAAGTGTAGTCTGCTTTGTCACCGGGTTTATTGCAGCAACCTGGTTGAAGGTCAAGAGCCTCAAGGATAAAATTATCCATGCAGAAGAAGACGCCAGGCGGATATTGGAAGATGCCAAACATCGCTCGGAAACGATGACAAAAGAGGCGCAGCTTGAAGCAAAAGATGTAATATTTAAAATGAAGAGTGATTTTGATCTCGAAACCAAAGAAACGCGGTCTGAAGCGAAGAAAAAAGAGAGATGGTTGATTCAAAAAGAAGAGAATATTGATCGTAAAATTGAACAGTCAGAGCGTCGGGACTTAGAAATTGCAAAAAAAGAAAAATTGCTGAATGACCGTGAAGAACAGATTGAGAAAAGTGATCTAGAATACAAGGAGTTAATTGAGGAGCAAAAACGGCAGCTGGAAAAGATATCAGGCATGTCTTCGGAACAGGCAAAGGAATTGTTGATTCGGGCCATGGAAAATGAGGCCCGATATGAAGGCGCCAAACTCATAAAGCGAATTGAAGCAGAAACCAATGAAGAAGCTGAAAAAAAAGCTAAAAAAATTATATCAACTGCGATTCAGCGGTTTTCCGGCGAATTTGTATCTGAAAGAACGGTTTCGGTTGTTCCGCTTCCCGGGGATGAAATGAAGGGGCGTATTATCGGCAGAGAAGGCCGGAATATCCGCGCGCTTGAGGCTGCCACTGGCATTGACCTGATTATCGATGATACGCCGGAGGCGGTGATTCTTTCCGGGTTTAATCCGGTTCGCCGTGAAGTTGCGCGACTGTCGTTGCTCAGGTTGATATCGGATGGAAGAATTCACCCTGCACGAATCGAAGATGTGGTTAAAAAAGTATCGATGGAAGTGGATGTAACCATCAAGGAAGCTGGGGAGCAGGCAGCTTTTGATCTTGGGGTGCATGGAATTCATCCGGATCTGATCAAACACATTGGGAGTCTGAAATTTAGAACCAGTTATGCCCAGAATGTTTTGCAGCATTCCGTAGAAGTCGGCTTTCTATGCGGCATCATGGCTTCGGAGTTGGGATTAAATTCCAAACTGGCACGAAGGATGGGATTGCTTCATGATTTGGGGAAAGCCATTGACCATGAAGTTGAAGGACCACACGCTCTGATCGGATCAAAGCTGGCGAAGAAATACGGTGAGTCTCCCAAGGTCGTGCATGCAATTGCAGCGCATCATGAGGATGTGCCACCCAGTACGGTTTACGCATTTTTAGTGCAGGCTGCGGATGGTCTTTCCGGCGCCAGGCCAGGTGCAAGGAAAGAACTTCTAGAGAATTATGTCAAGCGGCTTGAAGATCTTGAACATATTGCCAATTCATTTCGTGGTGTCTCAAACTCATATGCAATACAGGCTGGAAGGGAACTTCGTGTGATTGTTGAGAGTGAGCTGATCACAGATGAAGAAGCGACGCTATTAAGCAGAGATATTGTCAAAAAAATTGAGGAAATGTTGACATTTCCCGGGCAGATCAAAGTCATGGTGATTCGAGAAACCCGGGCGGTAGAATACGCGAATAAATAGGATTGACAGTTTATGAAAAATGCAATGGATATTCTTAGAGCGCGCGGGTTTATCGAACAGACCACTCATGATGCCGAGCTTCGGGATTATTTGGAATCCGGCAAGATTTCTTGCTATATCGGATTTGACCCAACAGCGTCAAGCCTTCATGTCGGTAGTCTAATTCCCATCATGGCCCTGGCCAATATGCAGAAATGTGGGCACAGACCCATCGCGCTGGTTGGGGGTGGGACCGGACTGGTCGGTGACCCCAGCGGAAAGACTGAAACCCGTAAATTGCAGACCAAGGAACAGGTTGATGTAAATGTTGCGGGGATCAAGAAGCAGCTTTCGCAATATCTTGATTTCCATGGTGAGAAGGCGATTCTGGTGAATAACGCCGACTGGCTGACTGATTTAAAATATATTCCATTTTTGCGGGATATCGGCAAGCACTTTTCGGTTAACCGAATGATAAAGTCGGAGAGTTACCGCACGCGGCTTGAAGCAGATGATGGTCTGAATTTTATCGAATTTAATTATATGTTGCTTCAGGCTTATGATTATCTGGAATTGTTTGATCGTATGGACTGCAGGCTACAGATGGGCGGAAGTGATCAGTGGGGGAATATTGTCGCCGGCATTGAACTGATTCGGCGCATCAGGCAGCAATCTGCATTTGGGATTACCTTTCCGCTGATTACCACAAGCACTGGTGCAAAAATGGGCAAAACTGCCAAAGGTGCGATCTGGTTGGACCCTGTCAGAACCACCCCATATGATTACTTCCAATTCTGGGTGAATACCGATGATGGAGATGTGACACGGTTTTTGTCTCTATTTACCTTTTTGCCGATGGAAGAGATTCAGCTAACAACTCAATTGAAAAATGCGGATCTGAACTGTGCTAAATCGGTTCTGGCCTTTGAAGCCACAGCACTGGCGCATGGGTCTGATGAAGCCATCAATGCATATCGCGCTGCTGCAGGTGTGTTGGGCGCAAGAAAAATTTCTGAGGATATTTTGCCATCAAGTCCCATTCCAAGGCAGGATAAACAAATGAACGACCAGTCCATGCCGCAATCATTCATGAATATCGTCGAACTGAAAAAAGGGATTCCAATTTTTAAATTAATCCATAACGTTGGTCTGGCTGGGTCCAGTGGTGCAGCCAGGCGACTGGTTGAACAAGGAGGCGCCTATATCAACGGCAACCGGATTGAGGATCTGAATTACCAGGTCACGGATAAGGATATCTTCAATGATGAGATTATGCTTTGTTCAGGAAAAAAAAGGTTTCACAAAATAAAATTTACATGAAATGA
>JAABPS010000432.1 GCA_011391835.1 Desulfobacteraceae bacterium | reverse complement strand
TGAAAAAAGGTTTATTGTTAATCTGTGTGTGTCTATCATCCTTTGCAATCATCACATCCTGTGCTCCGTCAAAATATGTTCATAAAGATCCGGCCTTTTCTTATGAATATCCCAGCGGCTACAAAGCTGACAAGACACGGGGTAAAAATGAGGTTGCACGTTTTTCAAATACAAATGAATATAAACTCCCTACCTATACAGCATCTATTTCAGATAAAGCAAAGGGCCAAAAGCTTGAAGATTTACCTGATGCCGTTATTGGCAATATGCAAAGCGACTACCCGAAGGCAGACCGATTTAAAATACTGGAGCAAAAAAAGGTGAAGCTCAGCGACGGCTCAGATGCGATGACAATAAAATTAAAATGGAGATGGATTGATCAAGTGACTTTTCTTCAAACCGCGAGCGTCATTGCCTTTAAAGGAGATAAAACAATTACCATTTCCGGCACAACTATTTTTGGGTACACATCTCTTGATGAGATGATGAAGCACTGCTTGACCTTAAATCTGAAGCCGTAAATTTAAAGAGCCGAACATGTATTCTGCTGCGGTTAAGACTATCATCCACCATGCCGCAGCGGAATGCATACTGAAAATGATTTATTCGAATATCCATCATAAAAACGTTTCGCCTGCTCCCGCGCACTTCTCACTGTTTAAGGGCTCGTTTATTGTAAAAGAAATACTTAATTAACGATGGAGTAGAAACTTCTCAGTATATGAATATGAAAGGATAAACATTAAATGAAACTAAACTTTTATATTAAAGCTTTTAGCACTATTTTTTTGATTATTGTTTTTATCTCAAGCGCTGCTCTTGCCGGGCCAACTGATGTTGTGTCCGTTGCATTAGATGTAGAACCCACCACTATTAACATTTTGGAAACTAAAATTGGTGTTGATATTGTCATGCAGCATATGCATGAAGGCTTGATGACTTCAGATCCGGTAACAGGGGATTTAGAGCCCATTTTGGCTGGCTCCATTACCATCATGCCCAATGGTAAAGATATTAAAGTAACCTTAGAAAAAAATCACAAATTTCATACCGGTGATCCAGTAACAGCCCATGACGTAAAATGGACCTATGAACAAGCTGTCAGCCCTGAAAATGCACATCTCGTCGCTGCCTCTCTTGAAGAAATAGAAGATATTGAAGTGATAGATAATTACAACTTGATATTCCATTATTACGAACCATTCGCTCCCTGGCCGGAAAATATGTGGATCGGTATCTGCTCCAAAAATTATTTTGAAAAGGTAGGCAGAGAAAAATTCCGAGCCCAACCCGTGGGCAGCGGTCCTTTCCGGTTTGTATCTCGAAAAATCGGCGAAAATATTATTATGGAAGCCAATGAAGGCTACGCCTACCCGGAAAACCTCTATGATTCTACCCAAACAAAAATTATTAAACGAAACGCTTCCAGAAAAAAGGTTGATTTCAAAACTCTTAAATTTTTTATTGTTCGGGATCCCATCACGCGCCTTGCCATGCTTGAAACTGGAGAGCTGGATCTTGTGTATGGATTGCTGCCGCACGACGCCAAGCGGATCGGCTTAAAACCCGACATTAAAGTCAAAAAGACCTCCAATGTCCCGAGCTTTTTTGCTCTTGCCACAAAACCTCTGCTTTACCCGATCATGCAGGATTTCAAATTTCAGATGGCCCTGACTCATGCTATAAACCGGCAGGAAATTATTGATAAGGTGTTTCTGGGTGAAGGATATCCCATGTACATGTATGCCAGTAAATCTGAACTCGGATATGATCCAACTGTAAAATTCGAATTTAATCCGGATAAGGCCAGAAAATTAGTAAAAGAATCTTCGTATAAACCAGGCGATCCTATTATTTTGACGTGGACCAATGCTGTACCGAGCTCTGAAATAATTGCGCCGATTATCCAAAAATACCTCAGAGATGTGGGTATCACTGTTCAGCTCCAGCAGCTCGAAGCCGGCGTCCAGGCAACCTACTCAAGAAACAAAGACCGGCGGGAAGGCCACATGACCTTATATACATGGGCTGGAGGCAGAGATCCTCAAACCCGAATCATATTGACGGTTCCAAGTGATAGCAGTTATACCAGCTATCCCGGTAGGCCGAGTAAAGATATTCTGGACAAGCTGGTTGTCCAGCAGCAAAGGGAATTAGATCCCCAAAAACGTCTGGCCGTTTTGAAAAAAATACATGCAATTCTCACCAAAGAGCCGTCCAGCGTACCGCTTTATGGGTTGAACCAGATTTATGCAATGCGTACCAAAATTGATTACACCTGGACACCCAAATCCGCATTTCCCTTTAACTTGACGCGCACAAAAATCAGCAAGTAAGTTAAGCAGAAAACCGGCCATACCAAATAAAAATGCTTCCCTTTCATTCAGGGAAGCATTTTTATTTTTCCTGCGAAATACTTATTGTATCGTCATACCGAGTAGTTGCCGCGCAATATTTCGATGCATGATCTGACCGGTTCCCTCAAAAATATCCGTAATTTTTACATCTCTCATCCATTTCTCCGCCAGTTCCTTTTGAGTAAAACCCAGAGGCCCGAGCAGGTCACAACATTTCTGCACGATCAATGTTCCGTCTCTGCCGCTTTTTGCTTTACACATGGCTGCCTGAAGGCTGTTTCTCTCACCATTGTCGGCCATCCAAGCCGCCCGCCATGTAAGAAGACGCATGGCTTCAAGGGTTGCCTCCATACGATAATATTCCTTCTCATAGGCACTGACATTATTCGGACTTTTATGATAATCAAACGCAATACCGCTTTTCTCCATTTTTTCTTTGGTAAACTCGAGAGCCGCCCGCGCAACGCCATTGGCCATGGCTGAAATAGATGGCCGGGTATTGTCAAATGTCTGTGCAGCGCCTTTAAACGATTCCCCCTCGGATTTTTTGACTTCAGAGCTTCC
>JAABPS010000431.1 GCA_011391835.1 Desulfobacteraceae bacterium | reverse complement strand
ATCCTCTTAACATCAGCATTGTTTTCTAATTGAACTAGTTAAAAGAGATACAACGCATTTAGAAATATCTGATACCCGATCCGTTAAAGAGGGAATAGTTAGTGTAACAACATCAGGCCGGTAGTAAAGGCCATCCCTTTCAAAATCTGTTCATATATGGTAGAGATAACTGAAGATTCCATGCCATTAAATGCGGAAAAGGGGCTGATATGAAATGGGTTCAACGCCTAACGCATATACGCCTGAACTGAACTTAAACCCATATGATGTAAATCATTTATCTTATATTTTATTATAAATAATTTTTTATTCAAAAATATAAATACAGATAAATAGCTCAATAATTTTCATTGCTGAATAATAGTTAATAAAAATTTCAACCTATCGCCAAAACTGTCCTAATAATTTTGCAAATTGCAAATTCGTCGTAGACAAAATCCGTTAATTAGGATAGATTCCCGGATATATAATATCTATAGGAGAGGGACTATTAATCTTCATACAAAATAAATCTCACTAAATTTTGATTTGTCAATGATCCAAATAGGTTTGAAGGAATAGGAAATAAGATGGCTGCACGGTATTCCATTCAAACTAAGATGAAATATTCTTGTATTGAAAAAGCGTGTATGGCCAATCCTGCAAATTGCAAAAAGCACCGATGCATTTTGCAAAGGCATTTGATATTGAAATTATCACGACCAAATTAGAGCCTTGCGAACACTTTTGAACATTACCAATTATTTTGAAAAAAACTGTTCAAAATATGACGGAACAAAAACAGACTAAAATGCCTTCTAAAAAAAACAGATCATTACTTTATCAGTCACAAAAAATGGAGGCACTAGGGACGCTGGTTGCGGGTGTGGCACATGAGATCAACAACCCTGTCAATTTAATCACTTATAATATCCCGCTGTTATCCAAAGTATGGCAGGATATTATGCCTGTAATAGAGTCTCAGGCGATAGATAAAAAAAATCTAAAATTTGGCGGGCTGACGTATGACTTTTTAAAAGAAAATTTACATAAACTCCTTTCTGACACTGAAATGGCCGCCACGAGAGTGGCCCAGATCATTAAAGATTTAAAAAATTTCTCCAGACAGTCAAATGTTTATGATATTGAACCTATCCCGATCAACCTTGCGGTAAGAAACGCAGTTCGCCTGGCCCAGACCACATTGAAAAACGCCAATGTTCAATTAGAAATCAACCTCGCAGAAGACCTCCCCCAGATAAACGGTAATATTCATAGTATTGAACAGGTTGTGCTGAATTTATTCATTAACGCCATCCAGGCAATCAACCATACCCAGGGCAAAATTAAAATTACTACCGGCTATCAACACAAAGACGGCCAGGTGTTTATTTCGATATCCGATAACGGGAAAGGGATAAATCCACAGATTGCGAACAGGCTTTTTGACCCATTTGTAACCGATAAGCAAACCGAAGGCGGTACCGGATTGGGTCTTTCTGTATCCTACAACCTGATCAAAGCGCATGAAGGAGAAATTACTTTTAGCAGCAAGAAAGGAAAAGGAACAACGTTTATTATTACTCTTCCGATAGCTGAAAAAAGGGCACGCGCTAAAATACTGATCGCTGACGATGATACGTTCATTCAAGATCTGCTGATTGAAGCAATTGCCAATAGAAAATTATATAGAGTGGAAAATGCATACAACGGTATAGAAGCCTGTATCAAGCTTGGATCCTACCGCCCTGATCTGCTGATTCTTGATATCTTTATGCCGGAAATGGATGGTCTTGAAGTTTGTCGCGCCATAAAAAATGACCCCGAACTTTCGGATTTGAAAGTGATTATTACCACCGGTTTTCCTGACCACCCGAAACTAAAAGAGGTCTCAAAGCTTGGGTTTGATACCGTATATATTAAACCGTTTAGCTTAAATACGTTTCTCGAAGAGATTGACAGTCTCCTCTCTTAATAAAAAATGATTCATAAAGTTTTTAACATAGGCACCCCTCTTTCACTGAGCATTCAATTGATTAAAACACTATGAAGTCAATCTCTGATAATTCAACCATACTGGTCATTGATGATGACCCGGGTCTTCTTTTAAGTATCAAAGCATGGCTTCTTAGCGCAGGCTTGCCTGAACCGGTGCTCATCTCAGACAGCAGAAAGGCGATGGAAGTTATTCGTAAAAGCACCTTTCATCTTGTTTTGCTTGATCTGATGATGCCACATGTTACCGGCCTGGAAATACTAAAACAAATAAAAGAAGAATCTCCTGATATCGAATGCATTGTTGTAACCGCCGTTGATGAGGCTTCGTCCGCAGTACAGGCAATCAGTATGGGCGCTTATGATTATCTGGTTAAACCAATTAACAGCGAAAAATTGATCGTTACGATTAACCGTGGGCTGGAACGATTTAACCTTAAACATGAACTTAATCTTTTTAGCAAGAAACAATCTTTTTCTAATCTGAAAAATCCTGATGCATTTAAAAAAATGATTGCTGAAGATGAAGCCATGGCCCGAGTATTTCTGCAGGTTGAAGCTGTCGCCCCTACAGACTACAGCGTTGTGATTAATGGAGAGTCCGGAACTGGAAAGGAGCTTCTGGCACGCACCATCCATAAGTTAAGTAATCGAAGCAGCGCTCCCTTTTTTGCTTTAAACATGGCCTCATTTACAAAAACAATTTTTGAGGATGAATTTTTCGGCCATACCAAAGGGGCTTATACTGATGCGGTATCCGAAAAAAGAGGTTTCTTCGAAGAAGCGCATGGCGGGACTCTGTTCTTGGACGAAATAACGGATCTCGATCCATCGCTTCAAGGGAAAATACTAAGGGCCATAGAAGAAAGAGAACTTTACCGCCTGGGGAGCACAACGGTCAGAAATGTGGATGTTCGTATTATTGCGGCCACCAACCGAAACATCAGTG
>JAABPS010000430.1 GCA_011391835.1 Desulfobacteraceae bacterium | reverse complement strand
ACCACTTCCCTGTTGACGTCTCGTGGGTGTACCCAACGATGCGATTTCTGCAGCGAATCCCTTACCTACGGAGAGGGAGTACGTTTTCACAGCCCTGCCTATGTTATTGAATGGATACAGAGTGTATTAACCGATTACCCTGTTGAAGGAATTTATTTTCACGATAACGACTTCTTATTAAAAGAAAGCAGAGCAAGAGAAATTTGCGAAAAACTTCTGTCAACCGGTTTATATAAAAAATTTAAATGGGCCATTCAGGCAAGAGCCGACAGGATAAACACGGATATTCTAAAACTCCTGAAACGAGCCGGATGTGTTTTGATAGAAATCGGCGTGGAATCATCCTCCCAAGTTCATCTAAACGGAGTACATAAAGAAACAACCGTGAATATGAATGAGAAAGCCATTGCTTTGTGTAAAAAGGAAGGCATTTCTGTTCACGCCTACATGATGACCGGCTTTAAAGGAGAAACGATAGAAGATCTACGAGAAAAAATGCGATGGCTCAAAAAGACAAAACCCGACTCATTCGTATGGATTCCCCTGATGATACATCCTGGGACAATGTTATATGAGAAACATGGACGCCGTTTTTTTGAAGAAAACGAATGGGGAAAAGAGGTTATAGAGAATTATTATAAAAAAATTTCACTGACCGCCATTTCTAACGAAGAACGATATCAATGGATAAATAAACACTTCCTGCCTTATCTGGTATGGCAAACCCGGCTGAACACCTTAAAAAGAAACTTGCCTTTCAGAATTATCTTATATATATTTAGTAAACGGAAAAAATGGAAAGAGTTTTTATTTCAAATTTTCAAATATATAAGGGAGAACGCAACATGATAAATAAGGAACTCAAACGGCCTGACACAGCAGAAAAGGAGTCGTATCAAAAGCCCTCGCTTAAAAAACAAGGCAACCTCAGAGATATAACGGCCGGCACACCACCTTCGATAATGGGCCTGAACGAAAATCCAAAAAAATAGACCGGGCAATTAAGTGGCATATTTTTCTTGCCAGCATCCAAATTGAAACGGTGTGCCCGCTGTTTTTCTGTACAACATGAATACGGCCAAACTGTTTCAGCGCTGTGGAGTTATGCGCTTCTTAACGAATTGTGCCGCTTATAAAAAGAAACCAGTGATTTCATTTTTCCCGGAATATCATCTATTAAAAGAAACCGAATCACACGGCCTGCCATCGCAGGAATTTCAGTGGATCGAAAAACAAGATATGAAAACGGAAAAAGTTTTTCTGTGAGCGTTTTCCTCTTTAACGCTCGTTTAATGGCTGAAGGGAATTCTGTTCCCAGCAGGTTTTCAGATAATCGCAGTGAAAAAATCATCGCCCTCCATATTTTCATTTCATAAGACATTTCAAGCATTTTCTCCCAGTCAACATCTGAATTAAATTTTTGAACCGCTAAATCCAGATCACACAGCGTCTGCAACTTCCCGAACTGGTGATGAAACGCCAGGTGGAGACAAAGATGCGGGATTAAAACAATGGGGTTTAAAACAGGCAGTCTTGTTCCATAAAATTCCAAATACCGTATATGTTTCCAGATTTCTTGATCTGTAAAAAAATTTCTGCCCCATGAAGTCATTAATGTATCCCAGTGAAGATCAATGGCAATTTTTTGATTACTGGCAAGATAAAAGTCAACGGAATTCCAATACGTTCTCCGGTGGCTTTCCGTTTCAGGATGTGCCATCCGAAATTCATGTTTTGACAGGAGTTCTTTGGCCTTCACATAATCCTGACTTTTTATCAGCAGGTCCAGATCTCCATAGGGCCGTACATCACTGGGTTTATAAAGCTCAAGGGCGATGGTAGGGCCCTTGATGATCACAAATGGAATTCCCTCCTGATAAAAAGACGTGGAGATTTCCCGCAAAAGACTCTCGTATTGAAGAGTAAAGGCAGCCTTTCCTATAAAGTCCTTTTCAAGCTCATTTCTCTTTTCAGAGGGGATTTTCCCCAGCAGCTGTTCTTTTGACAGAACATAGTAGATGATCGTAAGGATATTTTGATGTGCAGCAAAGGCAATCAGCTTGTCCCAATTTATAGCGCTAAATAATTCATCAGACGCAATGAGGGGCTTTTGTCTTAAAAAATGCCGTAATATCCTGATCACAAATTCGTTTTCTTCGGAAAAGCTCATCTATTTCACTGCCCTCGCCGGATCTGATCAGGTTGCATGTCCAGATGGATAGGAATACATATCCGTATGCAACAACTGGGGATCATAATCTTCTAAAAAATAGGCCCCATTCAACGAAAGCCAGCTATGCCCTTCAAATGGAGACATATTCTTTTTAATTCCAAAGTGAATTTTCACGCCCAGCCCCTTTTTGCGGAAAAGATAAAAAAGAATCAAAGATCGCATCAGACATGGGTTTTTAGATCTGAGACATTTTATCAGAATAAAATTTACGTATCGCCAGGCGAGTTCGGCAAATTCTTTATCCCGGCCTTCACATGGCTTGGTGGTATCAGGATTTCTATCCAATGATTTGAGTAAAACCGGCATATTCTTCTTCATGAGGAGTAATTTAAAAATGGGAATATATATCCATATCTTCAAAAACAATGCGAAATTTGCAGGATTTAATAGCGTGAAAAGTTTCTGAAGGAATTTCATCTTTTTTCTATCAGGCCCTCGGTGAGCAGGTCTTGAACAATCTCAGCAATATCATCTTTTACTGTTTGCATATCCATACGATAGTGATCCACAATTTCTTTACAAACTTCCTCCAGCGTTTTCTCCCCGTCCAGCAGCTCCCAGAAAAACCGCCCAACCCTATTTAACGTGTAATAATTTCCTGAAGAAAGGTTAAGGAGGATACACTTTTCTTCCAGCACTTTCCATGTTACATCTCTGCTTCTCGCAAAAGACGATTGCATATATTCCATAT
>JAABPS010000429.1 GCA_011391835.1 Desulfobacteraceae bacterium | reverse complement strand
TTGCGCAAAATGAGAAATCTCAGCGAAAATGAGATAAAAAAAATGGACGCCGAACGCGATGCTTTTTTTAAGTCAACCGAAAAATTAAGACTGGATATCTATATGAAAGAAGTTGAACTCAATAACGAACTCGCCAAAAAAGAAAGCGATATCGAAAAAGCTTTGGAGCTCCAGAAGGAAATCTCTGATTTTGAATCAAAATACAACCAAAAAAGAATCGAATATATGATCAATATTAAAAAGATAAATCCGGATCTGGGAATACAATTTGGAAGAGATGGTGCATGCGCGGGAAGCGCCTGCTGGGAATAAAGCAAGAGGAGTTTGTATGGCCAAAAGAAAAAAGACTGAAAATGGAAAGGTTAAAACTTCAACCCTGATCGTCGCAGTTGTAATATCATTTATTGTGGGTATTCCGTCCGGGATTTTTATAAATAAATATAAAACCGGAATCAATTTATCCATAAAGCCGGAATCCGCATCAGAAAAAAATATTCCCTCAGATATTTCGGGTCAAATTGCCGAGCATGAAAAGTCAGTCTCTGTTAATCCTGATAATGTTGAGGCTTGGATTCATCTGGGAGATCTCTACTTTGATTCAGACATTCCAGAAAAATCAGTTGCGGCATATGAAAAGGCATTGGCGCTTAATCCGGCAAACGCGGATGTGTGGACCGATATGGGCGTTATGTACCGAAGGCTCAATAAATTCGAAAAAGCAATCGAGTGTTTTGACAAGGCTGTAAGTATCAACCCCAAGCATGAAGTCTCCCGGTTTAACAAGGGGATTGTTCTGGTGCACAACTTAAATAGTAAACAGGAGGCCATTCGGGTATGGGAAGAACTTCTGGAAGTGAATCCGCTTGCGAAAGCGCCGGATGGACTCTCTGTGGATGAAATGCTTAAACAGCTTAAGCAACCTTAACGGCTGGAGTATTTGCCGACACGAAAATCGGGCAAAATAAAAAGGATATTAAAATGCTTTTAACCGGATACACAAAGGAAATCTTCCGGCCGGAGTGCAACCCCAGCTTTGAATCCGTGCATTGCATTGCGCATCTGAACGAGGAGGTGGGAGAGGTGTTGCCCTATCTCAATGCCGTCCTGGGTGGCACCCAGTATTTCAGAGAACCGCCTGAGGTAATGTTTCACCATAACGGCAGGATCATCAAAGTAGGTGCGCGGGAAATCGCCATCAATGCTTTGAAAGACGGGGAAGAAGCGGATCGCATTCTGGAGTGGCTTAAAACCGAGATCAACCAAGCCTGGGAAAAGCGGGATACGATTATCCCCTGCTTCACGGGAAAGACAAAACCCAGGCTGATTGAAATCCTGCGGCTGCTGCCCAAGACCAACTGTAGAAAGTGCGGCCTGCCCACATGCATGGTCTTTGCCGCCCAGGCAGTCGAAGGTGGGCGCGGCGCGGAGCATTGTCCGGAGCTGAACGAAACTGACCGACGGCAGCTTGAAGATTATCTCTCCGGCTTCGAATTCGAATAGATAGGAACTGAAATTTTAGCTGTGTACGGGTATTATCGACGGCGACGGAAATTCGGAATTTGGCGAAAAACAGAATGATTACCGGGTTGAGCTGCGGGTGGGTTATTACTTTTAAACAAAGTGAATTGCTATGATAATTATTCCTGAGATTAATCCTGTAGCCTTGAGTATTGGCCCTCTGGCAATCCGCTGGTATGGGTTGATGTATATCGTCGGTTTTGCGGCGGCCATGATCCTTGGCCAAAGACGCGCTTTGCGGCAAAGGTCATCCATTAATCCTGACCAGTTCCGGGATTTGATTTTTTATGCTCTGGTAGGCCTGATAGCAGGGGCCCGCATAGGATATGTGCTTTTTTACAGTCGAGGTTATTCTCTTGATCATCCTTTGGAAATCTTTGCGATCTGGAATGGAGGCATGTCCTTCCATGGTGGGCTTATTGGTGTTCTCTGCGCAGTGCTTCTTTTCTCATGGCGCCGAGGTTTGCACCCTCTGGACTTGGGAGATTTTCTCGTGCCGCTTGCTCCACCCGGCCTGTTTGCGGGGCGCATCGGCAACTTTATAAATGCCGAGCTCTGGGGACGTCCCAGCGACGTCCCCTGGGCAATGGTATTTCCGACCTACGAAGCCGGCGTAATTCCGCGCCACCCGAGTCAGCTCTATGAGGCTTTGCTCGAAGGAGTTGTATTGTTTCTGGTGCTGTGGGCTTTTTCTGCGCGCCCCAAACCGAGAGGCTCTGTGACCGGACTGTTTTTGTTGCTTTACGGACTGTTCAGATTCATGGTTGAGTTCTTTCGTCAACCCGACCTTCAGATAGGCTTCGTGGCCATGGATTGGCTGACAATGGGACAGGTTCTATCGCTGCCCATGATAATTATCGGCGTGTGGCTCCTGGTGCGTTCTTACAGGGTATCAAATTTGCGTCAGGCAGTGCCGTAAGTCCGAATGAGGCATTTGGGTAATAGATATTCTTTTATCGGAGGTTAATTAAAATGGTGCTGACATTGACTGATGAGGAGATTCAGGAAATGAAAAGAATACTACTGGACAGAGACGCCGACAGCGCTTTGCTGGTAGTTAAAAAACTGATTAAACGACTGGAGCAGAATGCTCAAGCCGGATTAAAATCCCATCTGGACAGATAAATCCCGGAAAAGGAGGAAGCATGGAATCAGACACAAAAGAAAGGGTAAAGATCAGGGTTGTTTATTGCGTGGAATGAGGTTTTTACGGACGCGCCGCCGGTCTGGCGGATGCAATCGCGCAAAATTTCGGTATCACCAGCGAGTTGGATGAAGGACACAACGGCATCTTCGAGGTAATAATAAACAGTAAGACTGTATTTACCAATCAGGGCCAATGCAAACATATTCCGACTGAAGGAGAAGTGTTTAAAAAACTCCTTGAATATGCGAAGCTTTTGCCGGGCAGGAAAATGC
>JAABPS010000428.1 GCA_011391835.1 Desulfobacteraceae bacterium | reverse complement strand
AGCGATTGCATTCACAACATTTGGAGCTTCGTTATTTTTTTGAGCAAGCTTGGAACCTATTATTGCATGAGGTCCTTCTACCTCATGATCAATTGCTTTTCCAATATCATGGAGCAATCCCATACGCCTGGCTAATTTCGAATTCAGCCCAAGTTCTGAAGCCATAATACCGCATAAAAATCCAACTTCAACTGAATGTTGCAAGACATTCTGTGCGTAACTGGTCCTGAATTTCAGCCGACCAATATATTTGATTAATTCATTGTGAATACCATGAACCCCCAATTCAAAAGCCGCCTGCTCTCCAGCCTCTTTAATGGTTGCATCCACTTCCTGTTCCACTTTCTTAACAACTTCTTCGATGCGTGCCGGATGAATTCTCCCATCGGATATCAATCGCATCAACGATATACGTGCAATTTCCCGCCTGACAGGGTTAAATCCAGACAAAATAACTGCTTCAGGTGTATCATCAATAATAAGGTCAATACCGGTAGCAGCCTCAAGGGCACGGATATTTCGACCTTCTCTTCCGATAATTCTTCCCTTCATTTCTTCACCCGGCAACTGAACTACGGACACCGTTCGCTCAGCAACAAAGTCACCGGCATAGCGCTGAATTGCCGTGGACATAATCTTTTTTGCCCGTTTATCTGCCTCCTCATTTGTCTCGTTTTCTATTCGCTTGATCAGCTTCGCTCCTTCATGTCTCGCCTCATTTTCCATTGCCCTGATGAGAAGCTCCTTGGCCTGGGCAGCAGTTAGGTCCGATATTTTTTCGAGCTGCTTTTTCTGCTCTTCGATGAGTTTAATATACTCCTTCTCGCTAAATATAACTTCTTGCTCTCGTTGCGCTACATATTTCTCCTTTTTAAAAAGCTCCTTCTCTCTTTTTTCAAATTGATCCGACTTCCGGTCAATATTTTCCTCCTTTTGCATTAACCGTCTCTCTTTTGATTTTAATTCTATGCGCGTTTCTCTGGTTTCAGCATCAAAATCACTCTTCATTTTGAAGAGTTTATCTTTAACCTTTAAATCAGCTTCCGATAAAAGAGTTTCTGCTTTATGACTGGCGTTATTTAAAATTTTTTGCGCTTCTATTTCGTAACTTTTAGCTTTTTGAAGAATGACTTTTCTGCTCACCCAATACGCAATGGCAAATCCCACAATAAAACTAAAAATCCCTGCCAGTATTATATATTTATTCATTACCTTTCTCCTAAGGAAAAATTTAAAATTGCTTCATTTATCCCTGTCGCTTTTCTTCAATCAACCAGATATAATATGTATCTCGTTCCCGTGATGAACAATTAAATAAATCCTGTTCGCACTCGCCTGAAGCTACGAAGATGAACGATTGCTGCTTTGGTTTGAATTAAAAAGATATTAGAAAAGATCTGGGGTGAGTCATCCGTATTGACAGGCTTTTGAACCCTGCCGTAAAGAAGGCGCCATTTGGTTTCTCAGGCTTTTCTGTTCAAACAGAACGAGCGCATTAAAACCGGAGAGGGATCCCATTCAATGTATTTGTATCAAAGAACATCTCGCAATCACAAACACGGCGGGTGGGATATCCCTATAACATATACAGTTGAGATAGTATCGGGGCTGAGCTGAACAACGATAGATGCATTTTTGTCAGATTAGGAAGACACATACGAAAGCATACGGCATATCTTTTTCTTTCTTGCCCTTGTATCAGCTTGTAAAACATTCCATTCTTTATCGAAGGCAATCATCTAAAATTCTTATCAGACTGGTTGATCGTTCAGATAGTTGTTCCAACAGCCTGGAAGAATTCATTTTTAGATCAAAATTTTCATTTGCAATATTCAATGCAGCTAAAATTAAAATTGCCAACTCCGTTATTCTCGGTGATTTATCTGATTGCTGATTTTCAACTTTCGTTATTTCGCTCTTGAGAAAATCGACAACCTCTTTTGCTTTTGTCGTTTCCGATTCAGCCTTAAATGTATAAGGCCTTCCAAATATGTCTATTGTTACAAGCTGTTCCAACGAATAAAAAATCTACCTTTCCATCATCATCGTGTGTTAGGCCATACCTACTTAACGTCTTCAATATCTTCCAGCTTAGCCAAAATAGTATCAATCTTTGATCGGATCAAGCCTCTCTCGGCGACATAATTATTCTCCGCTTCGACCTTTTCCTGAATCTCCTCCTCTAATATCTTTACTCTATTTCTGAGTCCTAAATTGGTTGTTTCCTGCGACCTGCAACGATCGACAACTTCCCCAACCTTCTCCTCGATCTCTTGAAACTGTCGCAAAATAAATTCACTGTCCAATCGTACACCCCATCATCTGCTTAATAATATACGCTTTCATGCTGGTGAAAGTCAAGTCATATTCCCCAGCCTGTTTTTCATTATTTTCTCAGCATGAATGAGGTCAATGGGGGTATTGATTCCCACAAATTCATCAGGATCCTTGCCGATAAGAACACCCACCGTTTTCTTTTCCATATTCCCTATCTTTATAATATCAGTAAGATAGAATTCATGTTGAATATTAGTTGACTTAATTTGTTCTATGGAATGAAAAAGAAAGTCTTTCTCCACACAATAGGTGCCTGTGTTAATCGTCTTCAGTGCCCTTTGTTCCTTTGTTGCATCAGATTCTTCTATAATTTCAGTTAGATGCATATTTTTGTCAAACAGGATCCTCCCGTAGCCTTTTGGGTTTTCAACGTCAACTGCCAGAACGGATACATGACGCTTTGAGAGCAGATGATCCTCCAAAAAATCGATAACCGTATCAGACGTAAGCAAAGGGACATCACCGTTTAAAATAACGACGTGCTCAACCTGATCAGGCAAATAAGGAATTGCGCATCGAACTGCATGACCTGTTCCAAGTTGTTCTTCCTGAATGGAGAAACGCACCTTTAAATATTCTGACACAGTCTTTTTTACCGTATCT
>JAABPS010000427.1 GCA_011391835.1 Desulfobacteraceae bacterium | reverse complement strand
CCCACGAGACGAGAAACGACAGGGACCGCTCCGCACATCATAGCCTCGATAATGGCTAACCCGAAGCCTTCGATGCGCGTCGGCAGCAGAAAAAGATCGCTGGCCCCAAGTACATCAGCAACTCCTTCTGGCGGCAAAGCTCCGGCGAAGACCACCTGTTCTCCAAGCCCTAATCGATTAAATTCAGATCGAATCGGTTCGGACAAAGGACCATAACCGACCACATTTAGCTGTACATCTGGGCAGTGATCAGCCACCTGCCGCATAATGGTCGGAAGGAGGTCTGCTCCCTTATTCTCAGCTATAAAACCGACAAAGGTCAGCGTAGGGCCAGTCCTTCGTCTTATGAGGACAGGGTGAAAGCGTTCTTCCGATACCCCGTGAGAAACCACGCTTATTGCTTCCCAGCGATCCGGCGATAGATATTTCCGGAAGCCCTCTGCAACACCGGGAGTAGGGGCGATCCAGCGGAAAATTCTCCTGCTGAAAAGGGCCGCGACTTCATAGAATCTGGGGTCGTCACTATGGATGATCATGACAGGCCTGATCGAAGGGGCGAGCAATGGCAATGCATAGTGCATGAGCGAACAGTTGTTCAATAACAATATGTGTGGATTTATCCGGTTGACCAGTTTCGCCGCTGCAAATATTTTACGGAGACTCAATGGCATCGATGATAGATCATGACAATTGATTTCCTTCGCAAGTTGCTCAAATGCATCTCCCCGCTCATTTGTTCCGATGCAATGCACTGACCATCCACGGTGAAATAGGTTAGTTGCCAGATTTCTTATATATATCCCTATGCCACCGATAGAGGCGAGCCTGGGAGACGCTATGATAATCGACGATTTTTTATGAATAATAGTACAGGATTTACGCTCACCCTTATTCTTCATGGTTTCTATTTTCTCTCGCCTATCTTTGTAGCCGGTACGCCACCGACAATTGTAAAAGGATCAACATTTTTTGTTACAACTGCCCCGGCTCCGATAACTGCCCCATCTCCAATAGTCACCCCAGGCAGAATCGTTACCCTTGTTCCGATCCAGACGTCGTTTCCTATTCTGATGGGAGCTGATATCATTTTTTGCTGAATGATCGGAGTGCCACGTCTTGTTTCATGGTTAGCAGTGTAAACAAACAATCCGGGACCAATGAGCACATCATTTCCTATTTCGACTTTATCTGTTGCACTGATATATGAGTTTGCACCGATACCAGAATTATTCCCAATAGATATATTCCACAGCGGATGCAAATACACTCCCGGCTGGATATTAACATTTTGTCCTGCATGATCAAGGAACGGTCGCAAGAAAAAGATCCTTAGTCTGCTTCCAATAGAGGCGGGAGAATTGCTCGACGGGAAGTTTTTAATAAAGATATTGTAAAGGGCAAAGTATGTATATTTTAGAATTACCCTGAATGTTCTCATACGTATTTTGAAGTCTTAATTGCTGATAATTCCCACAATCCCAGACTCTTATCAGCATAATTGCCATCTTGTTCTGAGCACTCCTCACGCGTAAGCTTGAGCGGAGGGGGGAAACTAAACGGTGGCAAAGTGAGATTGATCGGCCGCCATCCTCTTCCTGTTATCATATCTACGTTCTCCTGGTGCGAAGGAAATATCGTTGTCAGTAGATAGCGGCTGCCACTTTTCTTAAATCCTTTTATCGCACGAATTATGCCCTTATTCGACAGATGCACAAAACAGTCTCTGCACAGTATAATGTCCACACAGGGGATTTTATCTTTCGTTATATCTAAGACTCGAAATTCTCGGTAATTGTTTTTATACATCTTCTGGTTATATGCAATCATATCTGGAACAATATCTATACCTATATATTTTTCAACACCCAAATTCACATGCTTAATCCAATTGAGATCACCGCAGGGTGCGTCGAGTATAGTTTTTGCGTTCAATTCTTTTATCAGTTTCGGTATTTCATTACGAATCACGTGAGTTTGCTCAAGGGAAGAACCTGGCCCGGATACGGATTCATTGCCACCAAAACCATTTTTTGCATATATTTCATTGAATTTAGTTTTTCTTTTTTTCCACCTGTAGCTTAGATGCTTTAATCGGTTATATGCTATTGATTTCAAGTAAGAAAATATTTTTATCGAAGGCATTATCTTAAATTTACTGTGCTTGAGTCCTAATTTTGCAGAGAGATTTTTGTTTAAATTTTTCTTAAAAAAGGGAACATTCGGGTTATCCCCAATCCGAACTGCAACCTCGATCTAGTTTTACGAGCGAAGCTGCGCAGATTTCCTATAGTTGCTGATATAGATTTCAATTCAATTTTCTCCTTATTCCTAGGAGGTGGTAGGTTTTTAAGGAGTCTTATAATCATTGGGAATAAATTATATTCATCTAAAATTCGTTCCCTTGATTCTCTTAAAAAATGTAGTTTTTCTTGCCAAGGTCTTACATAAAGAATATTCTCTATTATATTGATAGCATCTTTTGGTGATTCAATATCAATAGTAGTAAGTGAGCGCGAATCGAAATAATCAGTTACGTTTGGGCATCCATAATAGATAGGATAAGACCATCCAAGAAAAGAATCAGCGAGTTTTTCGGTCCAATAATGTGGGTAGCAACTGTTTTCAATAACAAGATGATACTCATAGTCTGCGATTGCGTCCCATTTATCATCAACAAAATGAAAGCCTCTACCAAAAATATCGAGAGAATCACCGAAACATGTTTTTAACATATTGACAAATTTATGTCGCTTGACATGACCCTCTGTAAACTTTTTATCACTATAAATCACTGATAAAAGCTTTGTTTTTCTTGGTGGTTTGAGAACTTTCAGGTCGTCATAAGTAAACCGTATTGCGTTTTTTTTATGCGGAGCATGTAATGCTCTCTGGTTAATACCGATATACCAAGGTTGAAGGGGAAAAATTTCTTTTACACAC
>JAABPS010000426.1 GCA_011391835.1 Desulfobacteraceae bacterium | reverse complement strand
AAAAAAGATTTTGGTGATTCAGGGGCCAAATTTAAGGAAACTTGGAATCCGGGAGCCCGATATTTACGGGAAAGAGACCCTGGAGAATATAAATAAAGAACTCCGAAAGCTTGCTGATATGAATGGAATTGACGTTGAATGCTTTCAGTCAAATCATGAAGGAGAAATTATTGATAAAATCCAGGCAATGGATCGTACTGTTGCCGGCATGATCATCAATCCTGCAGCGTTCACCCATACCAGCATTGCCATCCGGGATGCGCTTGCAATGATTGATATACCGGTTATCGAAGTTCATATTTCCAATATATATAAACGGGAGCCGTTTCGGCACACATCTATGATATCCGGCGTGGTATCAGGGCAAATATGCGGATTTGGGATACAGGGATATTTAATGGCCTTGGAAGCATTGTGTCGGATGATTTGTGTGTCCTGAGGGAATGATTGGGGTGGTGAATTCAAAAGCATTAGCGACAGGCCACATTTTCAAATGTACTGGTAATAGGAGGTATTTAAAAATGACGGCGGTGAAAATTCATTGGTATGCATTAATAGTATTTGTTAATATTATATGTGTAGCGAATTGTTCTTCTCAAGAAGCAAATATTCAAAAAATTGATAAAATAAGAAAATGGTATAATGAGGTAAATACTAATATAGATAAATACAAGAAGATTTCAAACGATGATATTAATGTTTATAAAGACTTGAATGAAAAAAAGTACTCTTTTGAAGGATCAGAAATTTATAGGCTTGCCATTGTTAATATGGTGCGTTTTTATAGTAACGGGAAACTAGTTAAAGCTATTGTTGAATTTGGTGGAGATAGGGAGGAGTTGACTTCAGAATATTACTTTATTGAGGAAGAGTTGGTTTTTGTTTTTAAAAAGAGTATTAGGTATGAGATGCCTAAATGGGATAAAAAATTTGATTCTAAGAAACGATCTGTTTTAGAAGATAGATTTTATTTTAGTAATAATAAGCTAATAAAGTGGATTGACGCTGACAAAAAAATCAGAAACATATCGGATACAGAATCCAAGATAAAAGAGAATCAAATTTTAAGTGATTCTAACCTATATAAAGAAATAGAGCCATAGGATGCGCTGACGAAGGAAGCGCATCATCTTTCACGCGTTATACGGCCGTCATAAAACTGATTGGGGTCAAACCTTGATATTTGATTTTATGGTTGACAAACATGTATCGATCCTATATGGATTTACCCCAGGAGATTGGGGATTTTTTGGGCTAACCTATTCATGTAGATCTACGGGACGTAGTTTCCCAGCTAAACTTGACGATCACTGATTGGGGTCAAACCTTGATATTTGATTTTTGGTTGACAAATATGTATCGATCCTATATGGGTTTACTCTATGAGATTGGGGATGTTTTGGGGCTAACCTATTCCGCTATTGCCGGATTATAAAAATAGGATGACAGGTGACAAGAGGCTTGCGACCGGGTTTGATAGGCTTAATTCAAATATCAAGGTTTGACCCCCATTCCCACAATCACAAATAACTTCCGGTTCCCGGGCCAGTATTATGATGAAGAAACGGGATTGCACTACAATTACTTTAGATATTATGATCCGAAGAGGGGAAGGTATTTGACCCCTGATCCGATTGGTCTGCTTGGAATGGATCCAAATTTGTATGGGTATGCGCTGAATAATCCTATTATGGTTACTGATCCACTAGGTTTATCTGGAGTTTCCTGTTCAAGGGATTGTGAAAGACAGCCTATATTTAAATATAGTTTGCCTGAATATTATGCTAAATTTAAGCAATTTTTGGAACCCTATGTTGTAGGAGGGGGTTTCCTTGTTGCAGGCGGAGTAGTTACTTATGCCGGTATTATAACAACAGGTGTCGGGTACGGTAGCATGCCAGCTACAGGGCCTTTTGGGTTTATAGTGGGCACTTCAGGATTGGTAGTTACGGGTGTTGGTGGTTCTATGGTAACAGTTGGTTTAGATATTTATGTGGATGAATTTAGGTGCCGCTTTGATTTACCTGAATGGGTTGATGTTATACCGAACTTTGAATTACTACCACATAATTAAAATATAAATTAGGAGGAAGTAAAAACATGACGAACGATTCACGTCTTACGATAAAAACATTTATGATTTTAATAACAGTCTCATCCACAGTCGCTTTTTTAATTCTTGTAGGTGTACTTAATATGATAGGGTTTGATAGTATAGCTATATTAAGAATTACTTTTGTATGGTTCCCTATTTGCATTTTTTCCGTATTGTATGGATTTTATAAAGGGATAGTTAATCACTATGGATTTAAAGTGCCATAGGATGCGCTGACGAAGGAAGCGCATCAAGCAGGAAATCCAGTATCCAAAACAGATGCCAAAGGCATTTATGTTCAATATACGTATGATATATTAAACCGCCTCACAGTAGATGATTGGGGTCAAACCTTGATATTTGATTTGGGTGATCTACGGGACGTAGTTTCCCAGCTAAACTTTGGAATCACGGCAATCTTTCATCTGTAACAGATGCCCAGTATCATCAAACCACCTATTCTTATGACGACATGGGAAGGAGGTGATCTACGGGACGTAGTTTCCCAGCTAAACTTGGGAATCACGGCAATCTGGCTTCTGTAACAGATGCCAGGTATCATGAAACTGCCTATACCTATGATGACATGGGACGGGCGCTGGCTATTGCCTCTCCTGATACAGGCATTACTACCCATGTGTATGATGAAGCAGGCAATCCGGTTTCTAAAACCGATGCCAAAGGGGGGAATAATAGGGACGTCCATCAAAGTATCAAACTTTTACGTTACCGCTTTTTGACAACTTGAATTACTACCCTCCACAGCACAGACGGCAGTATCTCAACTGTAGATTACGCCATTTCCGGCCTGCCGGAATCCACCTCAGATGAAGACAATGTCAACAG
>JAABPS010000425.1 GCA_011391835.1 Desulfobacteraceae bacterium | reverse complement strand
ATATGCCATTGGGCGAACGCTTCAGGACATTTCTGAATTGAACCGCTTTGGCATTGTTATATATATTAAAGAAACTGTCGTCCTTTAGATTGCCGATCACATGATCGGGATAATCCCCGCAAAAATGCACATCTCCGTTGTAATCAATATTCACATGTACCCAGGGGCAGATACACCGATCCCGGATTAATGTGTCAAGCCCGGAATAATAGGTATTCATTTTCCCCGCTTTAATCACCGGCACAGTAATAATCGGATATCCATTCCTGATTTTCTGAACCCGCGCAAGAATTTCTGCAAAACGCAGCCCATCGATATCTTCATTGTATCCATTGGCAATCCCTTTCCACCACACCGCATTGACATTAAAATGCTCCTTCATAAACGCCGTGTGTTTCTCGCCAAGAGCATCATTGGTATATGTGCCAAGATTGATAATATGCCATGAAAGTCCAAGGTCATGTACCGACCGTGCAAATTCCTCCAGGTAAAGATAATTCACATTGCTGACCGCGGTGACAATGCCTACAAACGGCTGTGCGGAATGCTGCCGCTGTTTCTCGGCATTTACCGCCCGGATTCCGCTGATAACCTTTCGATACGTGCCTTTGCCTCTGACCTGGTCATTGATTTCCTCAAGCCCGTCCAGAGAAACAAAAAGTGCCGCCCACTGGTCGCGAACGATTCGTTCCGCCTCTTCTTCCAGAAATGTCCAGTTGGTATTTACCGAAAACACAGGACACTTTTCGGCCATGTACCGGGCCAGATCCATAAATCCGGGATAAAGAAACGGTTCTCCTCCCCAGACATACAACGCCGGTTTGATATCCTCCAGTTCATCAATGAATTTTTTATAGTAATTCAATGGCAGAACCTTTGCTGATTCTTCTTTCATATCCATGCCGTTATAAATTCCCGTTTTGCCCCATTGACCGCACATAACGCATCGTTTGTTGCACAGCGGAGTAATTCGAAAGGAAACCAGGCTGAGTTCTTTTGTTTTTCCATTATACAAGTGATAGTCGATATTTTTTGCCTTGAATTTCGCCCAGAATGAACGGGCAGCCATAAATGCCAGTGCGGGATTTGATGCCAGCATCTTTGGCAGGATGGATAAATTTGTATTCACCGTATCGTCCTATTAAATCAAGCGGTTAAAATGTATAATCTGATTGGCTGATGCTTTTACCAGAGGTGGTTAGAGAATGAAAATCGACGGGTTGTCATGAAAACGCCAATAGCGGGATTTTAAAAAACAGCATACAAAAATATGACGGGTTTCGATAGAAAAACAAATTTCAGTAATTTCAATATCCTTCATCTTTCCTCCCCTTCATTTTAACCCTGCCTGGCTTAACGCATTCAGAAAAAGCTCCAATTTTGAGTTGTCTTTAAACGGAAGCCGCTCCCGGTAAACTTTTATCGTAAGCTTGGGGCTTATCCGCTTAATTTCCTCTACAGCCGCACGCGCTTCATATTCCTGACCGGTTATCGAATAAGCAATAGCTAAGGATACATGGCTTGCCAAATAGTCCGGATTTAAGGTAAGTGCTTTTTTCTGTGCAGCAATACCTTCGTCATATCGTTCCATTGCGCCATAAGCAAACCCCAACACCCAGAGGTATTTTGCCGGGCAATACGGATTGAGCCGCATCCCCTGTTCAACCAGATCAATGGCCTCTTCCGGCTTGCCTGCCCAGACCAGCGCCTGCGCCAGATCCACATAACCAAGCGCATTGTTGGGATCAAGAGCGATAACCTTTTTTTTCGCAGCGATTGCTTTTTCGTGCTCTTTTTTCCAGATATACACATGGCCTAATAGACCATGTGCTTCCGACAGGTTATCGTCCAGAGCAAGGGCTTTTTTTGCCAGCTCAAAAGCCCGATCCAGGTTTTGCGCATCCAGACTCCATTGATGGGACCACTCTTCATAATAGGTAGCCCCCAGCCCTACATAGGCATACGCAAAGCCTGTATCCAAATCGATGGCATTTTGAAACATCAGCCGGGCCAGTTCATTGGCTCTTTTCGTATAACGATTAAAATACGTCCAGCCGCGAAGCAGATAATCATAGGCATCCACGCTGCTGGTATATTTACGCCCAAGCAGGTCTTTCTCGCCCTTCGTCAAGGTGACGGCCAGCGCATCTACGATTTTTTTGGCGACTTCATCTTGAACAGCGAAAATATCTTCCAGGTCCCTGTCGTAGCGTTCTGCCCACAGATGATCTTCTGTGCCGGTATCCGCAAGCTGGGCAGTTATTCGTACCCGTTTCCCTGCTTTGCGGACACTGCCTTCTAATACATACCGGACGCCCAGCTCTCGGCCAACCTGCTCTGCCTTTACCGCTTTCCCCTTGTAGGCAAAAACGGAGTTGCGGGCAATAACAAACAACCCGGAAATTTTGGATAAATCGGTAATCAGATCTTCAGTGATTCCATCGCTAAAATACTCCTGTTCAATATCATCGCTCATGTTCTTAAAGGGAAGCACAGCAATGGAAGGCCTGTTAGGTATCTTAAGCAGTTTTGTCTGCCAGAGAGGGGGAGTGTTGATCTCAACCCGGATTTTATATGCCCGGATGGGGGTAGCCAGATTCTTGACGGAGCACTTGCCTAAATACTCATAGGTCAGACCCAATTTATTTTCTACCTGATCATACGCTGTCCCGGAAATACAGATGCCGCCGGCATCTGCCAGTTCTTCCAGGCGGGCCGCCATGTTCACGTCATTGCCGTATATCCGCTCGCCCTCTTCGATAATATCTCCCAGATTAATGCCGATACGAAACTCCATCTTCTTGTGCTGAGGCAAATCCGCATTCTTCTTTGCAAGCGACCGCTGAATAACAACGGAGCAATTCACGGCATCCACAACACTGGGAAAAACTGCAAGCAGGTTATCTCCGGTGATATCCACCACGCGTCCCTGATATTGATCGATCTGCTCGGTGATAAGATTGCGGTATTC
>JAABPS010000424.1 GCA_011391835.1 Desulfobacteraceae bacterium | reverse complement strand
AATCCCAATTGGGAAGAACTGCGAACCACAACATTGCTTTACTCCGACGAGGTGCTGGCAAAATTGGATGCGATAACCATCCATCAATTGCTGGAGCGACCTGTTGCACAAACAGAAGAAGAATTGTTACGTTGGCTGACAGATGAAAAATTCATTGAGGCTGATGGCGATGGGTATTATATATCTAATTTCGGTGCGATAACCGCGGCACGCCGCTTGGAAGAGTTTGAGGGCTTAAAACGGAAGCGTATCCGTGTGATTCGTTATAAAGGTTTTAACAAAGTCGAAACCATAGATGAGATCATAGGGCAGAAAGGCTATGCCATTGGATTCGAGGGACTGATATCCTATCTTAAGCAGATACTTCCACATAGTGAGGTAATTCAAAAAGCTCTGCGTCATGAAACAAGCATGTATCCTGAAATTGCCCTGCGCGAGCTCATTGCCAATGCCCTCATCCATCAGGATTTCACAATTTCAGGAGCCGGCCCAATGATCGAAATTTTTGACAACCGAATCGAATTTACAAATCCTGGAATACTCCTCCCATCCAAGAAATTGGACCGGCTTATTGGTACGACACCGGAATCACGTAATGAGATACTGGCTTCAGCCTTTCGGCGTTACAGGATCTGTGAGGAGCGTGGAACCGGCTTCCTGAAGGTAGTGACTAGTGTTGAACTTTATGGACTTCCGCCGGTGGCATTTGAACAGGGGGAAAATCACTTCAAGGTTACCTTGTTTAAGCCCCGAAAGTTTGTCGAGATGTCTCAGACAGAACGTATCGAGGCCTGTTATCAGCATGCTGTACTTAAGTATTTCAGTAGTAGTGCAATGACTAACACATCCTTGCGTGAGCGACTCAAAATGCACGAAAAACAGCGAACTCAAGTTTCCAATTTGATCCGGGACGCTTTTGATGCTGGCCGCATTAAACGCAAGGATCCGAGTTCGGCATCCTCAAAATTTGCCGAGTACATTCCATACTGGGCATAAAAAACAAAGAGGAATTATGTCAAAACAGAAGCTTGAACTGACCTGGATCGGCAAGGATAAGCAGCCGGTTCTGGAGCCCCGCATCCTCATCGAAGATCTGGAAAAATCATATGGTGATAAGATCGCTGAAAATATGCTCATCTTTGGCGACAACCTGCTGGCCCTGAAAGCCCTGGAACAGGATTTTGCAGGGAAAATAAAATGTGTCTGCATTGATCCACCATATAACACAGGAAGCGCTTTCGAAGAATACGATGATTCTTTCGATCATTCAACATGGCTAAACTTAATGTGGCTAAGGCTTAACTATTTGTATTTATTACTTCATAATACTGGTGTTATCTTTATTCAAATAGATGATAGAGAGCAAGCATACCTTAAAGTAATTTGCGATGAAATATTTGGTCGTAGTAATTTTGTCTGCAATTTCATTTGGAAAGCAAGAAGCGGGCAAGGTAACACGGTGGGGCATGTTCAAGAATCGCACGAGTATATACTTTGCTATGCAAAAAACATTAGCGAAGCATCATTGAAAAAAATCGAAAATGTTTCCGCTGGTGGTAATTTTAAGGATGTAAAGAGTTCATATAAAAGAGAACAACTTAGACAATGGGGGCAAGGAGATCGCAGAGAAGATAGACCCTCCATGTATTATCCAGTTATAGCGCCAGATGGGAAAGAAATTTATCCAAAACGCCCAGACGGCTCTGATGGAAGATGGAGAGTTGGCTCAGATACTATGAGGAAATTATTAAAATCAGATGATGTGGATTTTATAAAAGATGAAAAAGGTAATTGGACTTGTTATAAAAAAATCCGCGGCGGAAGAGTAACTTATTCCGCATTTACAACCTTATTAATGGAGCATGGAACTGCTAGCACTGCGACTATTGAGTTGAAAAAATTATTTGGCGATAAAATTTTTTCAACACCAAAACCAGAAATATTAATTAGTCATCTAATTCAACTAGTTACTAAAGATGGCGACTTGGTATTAGATTCATTTGGAGGTTCAGGAACAACTGGAGCGGTTGCACACAAAATGAACCGGAAATGGATCATGATTGAATTAGAAGAACATTGCGATAAAGTAATTTTACCACGCCTGAAAAAAGTTGTGGACGGAGCAGATCAGGGTGGGATTTCCAAAATCGTAAACTGGAATGGTGGCGGCGGGTTCAAATATTATTACCTGGCACCCAGCCTGCTGAAAGAAGACAAATACGGCAACTGGATAATTGACGAAAGATATAATGCCGATATGCTGGCGGCTGCCATGGCAAAGCATGAAGGATTCAGATATTCGCCTGATCCTGAAATATACTGGAAGCAGGGCAAGTCAACCGAAAAAGACTATATTTTCACCACCACCCAATTTATAACAGTCGAATTCCTTGATAAAATCCATGATGAGTTAAGGCCGGATGAAAGCCTGCTTATCTGCTGCAAGTCATTTTCTAAAGCCTGTGAAACAAGGCAGTTAAACATCAACGTTAGAAAAATTCCAAATATGCTTTTGGGCCGTTGCGAATTCGGGCGCGAAGATTACAGCCTGAATATTGTAAATATGCCTGTAGATAATGATGCTCCGGATTTTGTTCCGACCGGAACTAAAGAGGTAGGAAAGAAAACAGAAAAGTCCGACTTAAAAAAACAAAGAAAGCTGTTTGAGAAGGAGGCTGATAAATGAACTGGATAGCTACCTCAATTAAAAATCGTCTCAGCCTTCGTCCTCCGCAAACCGAAAGCCTTAATATTCTGGCAGAGCTTGCAGATAAGCTGGATCTCAAAAAAGATGCCGATTTGAACGCAGAGCTTGAAAAGGTGAAAAGCAGCCGTCCGACATGCACCGATTTTGAGAGGGATTTCCCGTCTATCTGTTTTGCTCTTGCAACGGGTGTAGGCAAAACAAGGTTGATGGGCGCATTCATTACCTACCTTTACCTTGCCAAAGGGATTAAAAACTTCTTTGTGCTTTCG
>JAABPS010000047.1 GCA_011391835.1 Desulfobacteraceae bacterium | reverse complement strand
CACCCAGGTTCTGTTCAGAGTTGGCTGCATAAAAGAACATCTCCTGGGTCTCCTCATGAATCAGCAAAAGTGAGCACGCTTCTGAATTCATCAGGTTCTTTGTAATATTCATGATCTGAACCAGCAGATCTTCAAGCTTGAAATATCCTTTTAATGCCCTGTTGATTTTCAATAATGTATCAATCTCTGTGTCCCGTCTCTGGATAATGCTGATTAAATCTTTTTTCTTAAGAGATTGGAGATCATTCATCGTGTTAAGCCCCGGATAAGTTTAAAAAGAATTGAGGAGGTTTTCATTCCAGAATGAAAATTGTTTTTAAAGGGCACCCCTCTGCTCCTGGCATAAACCATAACCCGTTTTGCGAGTTATGCGGTTCGTAATGCGGATAAGAACTTGAATGTTGATAGTTTATACACAAAGATAAATCTGTGTCAAGAATTTGGTCGGTTTTTATCCAGTTAAGTCCGTGATATGTCAAAACAGCAATACCATGAAACTGATCCGTGAAATCTTCACCATAATGATCACCTTGACAATGTCCGGCACAAATGCAACATATAATCATGATGATGGGTGAAAAAGGAATAATCAGAGAGGAACTGCCGCACCTGAACAAACCTCTTTTTATCGCAGGGTTTGATGGGTGGGGGAATGCCCTGGGAATTTCAAAGGCCATTGCCGATTACCTGATACGAAAGACAAAGGCCAGACCATTTGCAACGATTCATCCGGATATGTTTTATCGATACGACGCCATCCGCCCGCTGGTCAATATTATTGAAGGGCAGCTCCAGGGATTTCTGCCGCCCGGAGGGATATTCTATGCCGCAGAAGATCCGGCTGCTGGACGCGACCTTGTCATCTTAAATGCCAGTGAGCCTAACTTTCACTGGTTCCGCTTTGTGGATGAACTATTTTCCCTGTGCAAGGATGTAGGCATTGAAACCGTTATTACCATCGGGAGCATGTACGATAATGTCCTGCACAATGAACGGATCATATCCTGTGTTGCATCAGACCAGCATCTTGTCAGTATATTGAAGAAGAAAAAGATATTTCCCATTCATTATCAGGGGCCTGGATCGTTTCATTCCATCATTCAGTTCGAGGGTAAGAAAAGAGGGTTCAACTGCATCAGTTTATGGTGTCACTGCCCATTTTATCTTGAAGGAATTACCCACTTCGGCCTGTTAGCCGCTTTAGTTGAAATCATCGCGTATATAGGTGAGTTTAAGATGGACACGGACGACCTGGAAAAGAACTGGGACAAATTAAGCGATCGTATCCAGAAGCTCATTGAAAATAATACCAAAGTTCAGGATATCATTAAAGAACTGCAGGACGCCAGGGCATCGGGATTGCGCGACACTATTAAACGTTCCATCAGCAAGGATGAAAAGGTCATCCATATAAAAGATTTTCTGGATCCGGTTTGATTAGTCCGGATAGTCCGCTAACCCTCCATGGGTGAGCAGATCAATGGCTTTATCAAACCGCTGAATCATGTCTTTTTGCCAGTCAGGGTCCATCACCACCGCTTTGCGGGCAATGCGCTGGCAGTAGCCGCACTGCCGGCAGTCTGTATGTGAACAGTCAACGGTTTTGAAATAGGCCAGAAAACCATCTAATTGATTGTTATCAATGAAGACTCTGTTTGTAAACGGCTCCTTTAATACCGAAACAATGGCTTCCATTTTTTCAGTATTCAATAAATCCGGACGATTTAACAGCTCCATATTCGGCGCCATATAAGCGCTTTTCTGGGGCAGGGTCAGCAGATCGGCCAGGTTGCCATCATAGCGCCGTTGCCTGTACGCATCCCAGATCCTCATCAAAGAGTCCGTTTCCCGAAACCGTTCTACCAGTTTGAGGCAATCAATGCCGATCGCTTCATAAACCCCTACATCTTCAGGCCGTATCCACCGGCATCGGATCAGTTCAGCAGGATCTGCCAGTTTCATCCGTTGACAGGAGAGTTTGCAGATATCCGCGGCAAATCCGCCGCTGGGATGACCATATTGTGATGCATGGGATACCAGGTTCCGGTGGTGCAGATCCAGCGGGCAGTAGTACAGGCAGGAATGGTTGGCAATCAGTTCGAGTTCACATTTAACCGCGCTGCGGATGATTTCCAGTGTTTTAAAATCCCGTGAAACCAGTTCCGGCAGGATTAACTTGTCAGCGCCCAATTCTTCCCAGTATCGTGCCGCTTCAACGGTCTGGATACGGGCAAAGGATGATGCGCAGACTTTTAGTTGCGGATAATGGTGTTTGATGATCTGAACCAGAAATGGCAGTGTCACGGTGACCATACTGGCTCCGCTGACGGCAATCCAGTCCAGGTGCTCCCGGATTTTACGATATCCATTTCGGGTAAATTCCTCATTATCCAGACACGCGGCATTGGCCAGGTAGTTAAACTGTATTCTTTGTTGAGCCGCTTGTTTAATAAAATCGGCTGCTGCATTCCGGTCAATTTTTGGAATAAACAGCAGCATACGGCCGCCCCCCAGGGGGTCTCCCCATATCTGCCCGTACAGGCTGGTGACGTCGCTTCCTTTCAGCCTGTCTATAAGCTGCGGATCCCAGTTGGTGGCCATGGAAAATTGCATATCCATCTCCTTTCCTTATTCAGCAAATACATCCCCGTTTAACATGGCCTGAATAAACGATTCAAATCCTTTTCTGCGCATCTGGGCTTCATCGGCATCAAATCGCGTTGATTTTTCGAAAACCTTTTGGCAGTAACCGCACTGGCTGCAATCCCTGTTTCTGCAGGAGCCATTTTTTTGAAAGAACTCTATAAATCCATCCAGTTTTCGATTATCAATATAAATAAAATCCCGCAAGGCAAAATCCATCAAACCTCCCACCTGAGCAATCATGGGCACATTCACGTGTTCGGGTTTGTTGAAGTACTCCATATCCGGCTTTAAATACACATCCGGATTGGTGAGGGTGAGAATATCGATCAAGTTTCCATCGAACCGCCGCTGGGCATACGCTGCCACGGTGCTCGCCAGCACCTCGGTTCGTTTAAACCGCTCAACGATTTTAAATTTCTGATAGCCCATCGCTTCATAAACTTCCAGGTCTTCCGGACGGATCCATCGGGCCTTGATAATTTCCACGGGATCTGTAAATTTCTTCATCGTGCAGTTGTAATAGGGAAACTGCAGGTAACAATAATTGTTCATGCTGTGATCCTGTGACGCATGACCGTCGTGAGCCACATGCTCCAGTTGATGAGGGCAGTCATGCAGACAGCACGGATTGGCGATAAGCTCGAGTTCACACCTGAGCGCCTTTCGAATAGCCGTCAGGGTATCAAAATCACGGTTGATATTTTCATCAATGATAATTTCATCCACGCCAAAGTCTTCATACTGCCTGGCCCTGGATACCGAATTGATGCGGCACACGCTGGATGCCTTGATCTTCATCCCGGGCAATACTTCCTGTACCAGACGGATCATGTAAGGAAATCCCACGGTCACAACATCAACGCCAATGGAACTGATCCATTCCAGAAGTTCAACGATGGCTCTGTACCCGTCACGGGAGTAATGGATGTTATTCAAACACATGGTGTTGATAAGGTAGTTAAACCGGATACCCTTTTCCTTCACACACCGCACATGATCTTCTGCCTCCTCCCGGCTAATTTGAGGAAGTAAAAACGCAGGACGCACGCCGCCAATCACATCCGAAGGAAGCTTTCCATAAACTTCTTCCACGCACGTGCCTTTCAATTCTTCTATTAAAGCGTTATCCCAGTTGGTTGATACGCGTAGTTTCATTTTTCATTCTCCTTTATCAATGGCCCCAATCCGGCCACTGACGCTTTCTTTTCAATATCACACCACCGCAGCAGCGCAGCCAGCGGCGAAATCCCGTCATGATGCCACATCATGGATGGTTTCGGCATATTCCCAGGAGCAGTAATGCGGGTCAGTCCGATATCTCCCAGGCGGCCCATAAAGTCTTTTTCCCGTTCATCTGCCAGATCCACAGCCGCATTTTGTAAAAACGGACCCAGGGGTTTTAAGGTTGGCAGGATATGGAAAATGTCTTCCACCTCCCAGATGCGGACAAAGCGTTTTAGCGGTGAGGGTCTGAAAATACGAGGGTCTTTTTCATAAATCACCGTCCACTCGGTTCCGCCGGCAGACACCCACATGCGCACATCCTTGCCTTTTAATTCCTGCATTTCATATTTGGCCCTGAGCTGGTTAATCGCGGACGCTTCTCCTGGATGAATTAATCCCCTGGGCATTTGAGTCTGAATATCATCCATGGCGTCTGCCACCTTTTGAGCGAATGCTTCCGGCGATACTTCACCGCCGGACTCCACGTAGTACACATGGGGCGCCAGACACGCCTGCTGATCAAACATGGCATGATCGTATGCAACTGCTTTGGCCAGTCCATCTATGCCGTCAATCTTTAAACGGTTTTTGCCGATAGCCCCAAACCCCAGTTTATGACCATGAACCAGAATACGGATCCTGCGCGGAATACGTTCAATAAGCGAATTACAGGCTTCAACCCCTCCGAAAAGAATCACCGCATCCGCCTGGTTAAACGCTGCATCTTCCACACCTTTCTCTCCGCCCCGCCAGTATAACACGGACATACATTCTGCCATCCGGGGATCAATATCTTCAATGGTTTTTAAGTAAAGCGGCGCAAAGGTGGGTTCTCCTGAAGCCACTTTTCCCAGACACGCACTTTTCACCAAAGCCGAACGCATGAACAGAAGATGGGGCAGCGCCGGAATGTTCTCTGAAAAAAAAGAAACCAACAGTTCCGGGCCAAAGGCTCGCCGGAATCCCCCGAGTTGTTTGGAGTAGTAAAAGTCATCCAGATACAGGGGGTTGATGATTTCATCTTCCAGCGCACGCCAGATATCTTCCGCAAGAGAGCTTTCCATCTCCACATCAATACTGGCAGCCACTACTTCCGGAGAAAAACCGGTTACAGCGGGAATTGTTTTTAAGGCAAGCTGGCGGGGCGGATACGCTGGATCCAGCCACAGACGGGAAGCTGTATCTAATACCTGAATAATTTTTTTCAGAGGCAGTTCTGCCAAATAGGCCTCCCGTTGCTTTTTCAGATAATCTGCCAGCACTTCCACAAAGGCCCGGGTGACCAAGGGCACCTTCAGCCGGACCTGAGTCTCTTTTGAACCGATTTGCTCGACAGTAAATGCTGATATTTTTTCCCTGAATCCCGGAGGAAGATAGTACCCGTTTACGTCCATGCTCTGCATTATCCATCCTCCTGAAGGCGCGTCAGTTCATCAATGGTCAATGCGCATCCTTTTGCCTCTCCGCTGCCGGCGCGGCCGTCAATTTCAAATCCATCACCCATCAACCGTCCCATATCATCGGTCTGAATGGCGCACACATGGCCCCGGTTGGCCAGATCAACATGCCGCAGCAAACCTGTTTCTCCTTTGGGCAGCGGTTCAAGGGTATCCGGGTTTACCACCAGCGTTCGGGTCCATGGGGGATTGATTTTTATGCGGGATATGGGTCGCCCGCGAAATAAATTCAACAGACAGTTGTCGTAAAACTGAGAAGCGGTTTCCGTCATTCCCAGCAGATTGACACACCATGCAGCCGCTATGCCCAGATACGTTCCGCAGCATTCCAAAAATTCTTCCCGATCCAGCTCCCGGCTGCGGCCTTTAAATCCGCCTGCATCCAGGCACCGGGATCCTGGCGGCAATCGAAAGGTTCGGCCTATTTTTTTGCAGTGGTCAAAAAAATTAACAAATCCGAACGATCCGCCGCAAATAGCTGCCGGTATGTTTTCCTGTTCACAATGCTCCAGGGCATGGATTAAATCCTGAATTTTAAATCCCTCTGGCCCCACCAGAAAGCGGCTGTCGCTTCTGCCGAAGTATTCTATCAGCCGGTTCATTCCGTACACCATGATCATATGCGGAGCAGATTCTGGAGACGGCGCAAGGATGAGCAGGCGGGGATTGACCCTGTCAGGAAAAAGAAATTCTCCTGCTGCAACACGGATCGTAGCATCCATCAGTTTCAGACCGCCCCTGTCATAGGCCACCACTCCTTTTTCATCCGGGTTTGACGTGCCGCTGGTCATAAACGTGCGCTGCGCCAATTCCGGGAAGAGGCTGAGCTGGGCGGTTTTAAATACATCTGTGGGAATCGCAGGAATCTCTTCCCAGCAGGCGATCGTTTCCGGTATTTTTCCCCGGCGCTCACAAAATTTTCGGTAAAGCCCGCTGGTTTGGTATTGCAGCGCAAATATCGTCAGGGCCAGTTGGTTAAACATCGCCTCGTCCGTATGGTCAATTCCTCTGTTTATAAATTCCAGAATGGCCTGGTCGATCTCAATAACATGTTGCGGCAATGCCTGCATTACGAAACCTCAATATGAAACGTGATCAGTTTTTTCTCAGCCAGCACTAAAAGTTTTTCTTTTAATGAAGGCAACGGTATTTTCATGGCCTGCCCGATTGTTTCAACCGTTTCCTGACCATTGAGATAGTCTATCACATTCATATTACCGGGTTGAAGCGCTTTTAGGATTTCATCCGGTTTGCCAAGTGCGTAGGGTCTCATGTGATCCCCAATATCCGGCAGCTCCTGATAATCAGCATGCAGTTGAAAATCACTGGGTCGATAGGCAAACAGAGGCGGCTTCTGCCCGAATTTCATGAAAAAGACATCTTCATAAACACTCAGGCCTGCTGCAATGCCCTGCGACACTGCCCTGGAAAAAGAGTTGTACCCGCCAGCAGTCACATCACCAGCAGCCAGAACCCCCGGCACAGACGTCCGCATATTAGCGTCAACAGGGATGAAATCATTCCCCGGCAGACCCAACGCAAGATCAACCCGGGTTTGAGGAACCATCTCATAGGAATTAAAATCCAGCAGAACACCTCCGCAGAGAATTTCTTTCTGGCCGGTGCCCATCTGAAGAATCATTCCTTGCACCACATCTTTTCCAATATATCTCTCAACCCAGCCTGAAATTATATCCGGCTCTGCATCGTTCGCACTGCCTCCTTCGATGACAAACAAAACGTCCGATCCAGCTCCGCCCGGTTTCCGGTTCAGGTCGCGAATCAGCGGAATAATGTTATGCAGTTTCGGACTTCCAACCACGATCAATCGCGGATTCCATTTCTTTGCCAGCAGGGCTCTGAGATGCTCCACCATGTACTCATACCCCATGCTGGTTATTTCAAGCCCTTTGCCGTAATAGGATTTCTCGTTGGTAAGTACCTTGATCCCTGTTGCCATGATTACAGCAAGGGATGTAAACACTTTGCCGCCTGCCGTGTAAACCCGCTTCAGGGCGCCCTGAGTGGCCACGCGAACCACCCGCCCCGCATGTACCGGAATATGTAAATCCTTTAGATCGCCGGTCAGCAGGGACTCGATGTCGGTTCTGGGAATCTTCCATCCAGGGCCGGTAAAATGACACCCCTGCCAGGCAGCCAATCCGCCCAGGGCAGCGTTTTCTATTATCAGGGTACTGCAGACAACTGCTTTGTACCGCTTGACCCAGCGGGCACGAATGGCGGCTGTGATGCCGGCAGGGCCTCCCCCGATCACAATCACATCCGCATCATATCCCACGGCCATGCTCCTTGGATTCAACGCTCATCTCCCGGCGCAGGTACCCTATCAGTCCGCCGCTTTCCAAAATCCGATGAAAATGGAGATCCATTGGATCTGTGTCAAAAAATCGGTCATTCCCAATCCGAATCTTTTGCTCCTGAGGAAAGAGAGTCAGCGTGTCGCCGGGTTGAACTACTGCCTGGATCGTACGGCATACCAATGGCAACAAAGCAAGGTTCACCAGACTGCGGTAAAAAATACGGGCAAAGGATCGGGCAATGACTCCCTGAACGCCGCTGGCAATAAGCGCTCGCACGGATGTCTCACGGCTGGATCCGCAACCAAAATTATCTCCTGCCACAATGATCAATCCCTGGGTATCAATTTCTTCCTCTTCAGAGGCATTTAAATTCTTCATCCCAGCCACAATACCCTCTTTCATCCGTTTAGAATCCATGCTGAAAAAGGACGGCGGATGCAGATCATCGGTATTGACGTTATCTCCCAGAACCCACGCACGGCCGGTAATAGTATTTTTTAAGGGCATTAGTTTCTCCGGGTTTGAAAGTAGTTATATTCTATCATAAGTCAGATCCGGCGAATCAAAGAAAATCTCTTGGGTCGGTGATAACTCCCTGTACAGCGCCTGCAGCGGCTGTCAGCGGGGAGCATAAAAAGGTCCGGGCTGCCGGATCTCCCAGCCGTCCTTTGAAATTACGGTTGGAAGTGCTCAGACAGACATCTCCTGCAGCCAAAATCCCCTTGTCAATTCCTCCGCACGGGCCGCAACTGGGATTTAATATCACCGCGCCCGCATCCACAAGAATCTGAATATAGCCTTTTTCAATCGCCTGCCGATAGATCTTCTGGGAAGCCGGTGACGCCATCAGTCGAACCGTATCATGCACCCTGCGTCCTTTTAAAATTTGTGCCGCCATTTCAAGGTCTCTGAAGCGCCCGCCCGTGCAGGATCCAATAAAGACCTGATTTACTTTTTCACCAACTGCATCTTTGACTGGCACCCCATTGGCCGGACTGTGAGGAAGGGCGATTTGCGGTTCAAGAAACGATATATCGATTGTTTCCTCTTTTTTATATTTCGGAACAGAAAGAGTATCCCAGACACCTGTTTCCACCGCTCCGTCCCGGTTCTTTAAATAGGCAGCGGTGATTTCGTCCGGATAGAAAAGCCCATTTTTTGCTCCCCCCTCTACCACCATATTGCAGATCGCAAGCCGGTCATCCATGCCGATATGTGCTGAATGATCGTAAAACTCAAGTGCATTTCCCAGATATCCCCCCTCGCCGCTGCGTCCAAGTAAATAAAGAATGATATCCTTTCCCATGACGCTGTCCGGCATCTTCCCTGAAAGATTCACCCGGACGGCATCCGGCGGGCATAGCCAGGTGTTGCCTGTTACTAGGGTATAGAGTATATCCGTTGACGCCATACCTGTAGCCAGACATCCCAGCGCTCCGGCGGTTGTCGTATGCGAGTCAGATCCTACTACCAGTCCGCCAGGCACCACACCGGTTCCTTCCACAAAAAGTTGATGGCAGATTCCCTGATACACCTGGGTGTGAGTAAGGCCTGCCTGTTTTGAAAACTCCAAAACCTGACGCACCAAGTTGGCCCTCTCAACAGTAGAAGGGGGTGCAAAATGATCCACAGTGAGCAGCACCCGTCCCGGATCCCATATCGGAGTACCCAGTTTTTCAAAATCCTTTATTAATAAAGCCAGAGCCGGATCATGCACCAGCACCCGGTCAACATGAACCGCAATGTAGTTACCTTCCTGCCGTCCATCCGCGTGCTGACGAATGATTTCACCTGTATATCCTTTACTCATTTTCGGCTATCACTCTATTGACAATATCCCAGAAAACATCTTCCGGAAAGCTCAGGGTTCTGGCGTAAAACCGCTCTATTTCTTCAAACATCCGCCGGGTTTCCGCTTTATCGGTGGTTTCCTTATATGTTTTTACCTGCTCCAGGATTCGAATCATCAGAGCCGGCTCAGCCACGATGCCTCGCTGTTGCAGCAGATGCTCAATGGTGCGGGTGCCGGAATGCTTTCCCAGCACAAGGGTAGAACTCCGGTTCACCTCCTCCGGGGCCAGACCCGTATACGTCCGGCTGTCTTTTAACAGCCCATCCACATGAATCCCGGATTCATGCCGAAAAGCATTCAGCCCCACAATGGGGGCGTGGGGCGGAATAAATATGCCGGAACTTTTTTCCACAAGCCGTGAAAGATCATAGAGCCGACCATGACGAAGATGGCTGGATCGCTTCAGAATTTTTTCAATCCCCAGTCCCACTTCATGCAGCGGCGCATTGCCGGCCCTTTCACCGATTCCATTAACTGTAACTGCCGGAAAATTGGCTCCGGCTGCTACCGCAGCAATGGTATTGGCAGTTGCCATACCCAAATCATCATGGCAATGTACTCCAATTCCCATCTCCTTTGGAATCCCTGTCCGCACTGCTTCCACCATGGATTTCATTGCAAGCGGCTCCATCAATCCCAGTGTATCACATAAAAATACCCGTTTTGCACCCTGCAAACAGGATTGATTCATCAGATCAATCATAAACGGAAGCTTCCCCCGCGCGGCGTCTTCTGCTACCAGATTGACGATCAACCCCTTTGACGCACCGTAAGCTGTCAGCTCTGCGGCGGATGCTTTTACCTGGGCTGGCGTCAGCTGCAGTTTGGATTTCATATGAACCGGGCTGACCGGACAGATAAGAAAAATTTCACTGACCCCGCAGGCTGCGGCCTGATCGATCTCCTGTTTTCGCATCCTCACAGATACGCCCACGGATGCCTTTAATCCAAGCTTTGCGATCGCACGGATCGCTTCCCGCTCGCCCTCAGACACACCAGGCATCCCCACATCTAAGATATCCACACCTGCATCATCCAGAGCCCTGGCGATCTGAATTTTTTCATCCATAGTAAAATGGACGCCCGGGGTCTGTTCTCCTTCCCTGAGCGTTCCATCTACAAACGTTACCTGTCTCATTCATTTCTCCCGTTGGCTGAATACATGCGGGCTTTTCTTAAACCGCTGCGGGTACGCTGTTTCATAAAAAAACAATGAAATCGTCCCATGATCGGACTGGCATATTTTGCCGGATTGGGATGCAGCCCGCAGTGATGGCGGCATTTTTCCGATTTTAATAGCCTTTCAAATTCGCCGGCATCTGAATCAGACTGGCCCTGATAATATCCGGGTATAAAATATCCCAATCCTGAACCTGATGGCGAACCTGCTTTCACAAAATCCTCAAATCCGCGACGGGTCGCCACGATGCCAAAACGTTCTGGCTCCACATGCCAGGGAGCTGCCGGTTCCATGGAAATAGGAGATGTCCAGATACGGCCGATATTTTTAAACCTGCGGCATATCCTGCGGCGGAGATCCTGGGTCGCCTGAAGATCCGCATGGGTTTCACCGGAAATTCCCATTGAAAAAAACAAATCTACCCGCAGGCCCAGTTGTTCAGCCTGACCGATCGTTTTCATAAGTGACTCATTTGAAAAAGAAAAACTTTTATTTCGGTGACGCAGTGATTCCTGCCCGGTCTCAGGCGACAGGGCTATCACAGAACCCTGACCATTGAACGTATCAGCAAAAACCTCTAAAAAATGGGCAGATGGCAGAGAAAAGGATTCAAAATAGCATCGCATCTCCGGCGTCTTTTTAGCCATCAGGGGAAAGAGCGTTTCATAGTAGCCTTCCGCATCCTTTCCCGGATCAAAGGCAATATGCATCATCTCATATCCGCAGCCCCTGGCCTCAGCCGCTGTATCTGCGACCTGTTCAGGAGACCGGAATGTCACAGATGGCCGCCCATTTACCAGTAGTTGAGCCCTGGCCCCGCCTCCGCACCAGGTACAGTTGCCGGTGCAGCCCCTTCCAATGTTGAGGGGAAACAGTGTCGGCCCCAGGTGAAAATAACGACGATTTCCCGGTTTATCAAGACCCTTGGCCCAGATAAAGGGCATGCCTATATAATTTACATACGTCCGCCATCGGTTCAATACTGACATGTTGGAATAAGAAAATCCCACCAGGTCTGCTTCACCAGCTACATAGTGAATAGGATTTTCCCGAATCTTGCCCTGCTCCCTCCATGCCAGATTGGCTGTCTGCTCCCAGGGGCGGTTGTTTTTTATTGCTGTTAAAAACTCAATCAGCGGCTTTTCCGCATCTCCCCGTATAACGGCATCTATCTGAGGATAACCTTCCAGTATCTCACGATAAAAATAGCTGGCTGTAAATCCACCGGTTACTATGACCATATTCGGATGATTTTTCTTTAAATCCACTGC
>JAABPS010000423.1 GCA_011391835.1 Desulfobacteraceae bacterium | reverse complement strand
TTTACTTACTCCTTTTCCACTGGCAGTCCAGCCTCTATCATTTTTTCCCTGAATTCTTCTTCATACTCTTCGTAGGTATGAACTTCAACAGGATAGTTCCATGGGTTGACATGTCTGACCGCACGGGTGTTACACGGAAGATTTCGAGTGGGGCTCAGAAAAACACCTCCCACGTGCATCAGCTTGCTGAAGGGGAAATAGGCCAACAGGATACAGACAAAAAACATATGGACGTAAAAGACCGCGCCGATGCCTTCGGGTATGGTCGGATGAAAGGAAACCAAACCCAAAGCCAGTTCTTTTGCCGCCCGAATGTTCACTTTTGAAAAATAGCGCATCAGAATTCCGGTAAAGGCGATTCCGAAAATGAGAAAGAGGGGAAAGAAGTCGGCTGGCAAGGAAATGTATTTGACCTGGGGAATCACAATCCGCCGGATAAACAGAAAGGTCACGGCAGCCAGAAGCACCAGGCCCGACATGTAAACACCGGGAACCCCGATTGCTATCACATCGGTCAGGATTTCGAACCGGAAGAAACTGTCTACGTTTTCAACCAGTTTAATCAAGGCGGGAACAGGTTCCGTAAACAGGCGCAGATGTCGGACAATAACAGTCAGAAACGCATAGTGAAACGCGAGGGCCGCCAACCACAGCCAGATTTCCAACTGATACGCCAGTTTTGACCCTTCCTGAATGGAATTGCGGGTATTGCGGAAAAGCGACCGGAAACAGCATACTTCCAGGATCATCCGCACCACCACCGCGCCTGAAGTAAAGGGATTGTCAAACTTGTTTGGCTTGATCCAGGGAAGCGATTTTTGCTGGCCGCAGGTTGAAGGAATGCAAAACGGCACGGCGGAACGCGCCCATCCCATCACCCGGTAGACAACGCCAGCAAGAAAAACAGCCACCGCAACATAGGGTATGATGATCCCGAACAAGAGCTCGAGCCCTGCTACCTCCACACCCAGATAGGCCAGCAGAAATAACCCAATCACTGCCAACAGGGAATACATGTACTTTACATTCATTGACCATCACCTCGCTCTGTGGTCCCGCTCATCAGTGTACATTTTGCGGGGACTAAAAATATATATTGAACGCTGTGGCTTGCAGGAACAAAGCCCCTCTGCCTTTAAGCCACTGACCCGAATACCCGTCAATCGTTGCAGTTACCATTTTTGGACGGCGTTACCAGCCGCAGCCCCGGAGAGTCCTCGTCCGGAATATCCTTCACCAGTCCGGCTCTCTGAAACGCCCGAAACGTCGTATTACGCATTTCATTGGCCTGAATCTGATAAAGCGTTTCCCTGCACTTCACATAGATGTCAAATGCCATCAGGCAAAGATCGTCGATTCTGGATTCAAAATCCATGAAAGCTGTCATCACCTGCGGATCCTGAAATTCTTTGCCGAGGGTTTCGCGGATGATCTGCTTGAGAAACAAAATAAAAGAGGTAGCCTTTGAAGGGGTAAAATCCTGAATCGCGCGGATGCGGATGATGGGATCCAGAAAAGAATTGAGGGCTTCCCTGTCCATTCCGGTTGTCAGAACATCAAACAAGGCTTCAAGGCCCTTTAGCGTGGTTCTCCCCACAGGATTGGCGAAAGGATCTTTTTGCTGCTGCAAAAACTTGGCGGTATCAACTGGATACGTTCTCACAACTTCATCAAACCAGCGTTTGACCAGGGCGGTTTTGTGTTGGGACAACAGTTTCTCCAGCTTCATAAAAAAGGTACCCCTCATTCTTTTGGCGCTAATGATCGGATATTTCAAAAAGTAACGCGTCTGGAAATATTCTCCAAGAACTGCATCAACGAAACATTTAAGACTTTGCCTATAGTCAACTTGGCATTTCCTGTCAACAAGAAATGACGGGTTTTATCACAAACCCCGGATCACCATGAATCATATACATTTTCTATCGTGGAATGCTGAATATTGAGTATTTTTAAATGTTTATCCTTTCAGCGTTCAGATTTTATTCTACCGTTACGAAATCAAAGGAATGATTACGCAATCTGTTGATTACCCCGGAAAGCCCCCTTTTAAAGAGGAGTGCCCTGCTACTAAACAACAAAATCACATGTAATGCAAATTTCAATCCTGTTTCCGGATCTCAGACACCTTATCCTTACTTATTCGAACTTCACCGCCATTTTGATAAAAAACCACATCATCATCCAGTTCCCGACAAGATTCTGTGACTATTAACTTCCCGTTCGTCAATGTGATCAGATATTTCTGCGTAGGGACAACCGGCGTTGTGATGAAATCAACAGCGCCTGAATCTTTTTTTTCCATGCTGCCCATCGACTCGGAATTTTTGGTATTGGATTTGGGGCTGGGCTCGGAGTTAGTTTTGGGGGTGGAGGGTTTGTTTTTGGGTTTATCCTTAATCACCTTTTTGACATCTTTTTTCTTAACCCCGGATACTTTGAATTGAAATTTTGACGGCATATCGCAACGGCGCAATTTTTTCCGGAAGTAGTAACCTTTCCCGCCGCTATCGAAAGGATCAACAATGTCAATATGTACTATTTCTTTCCATAAAGCATGATCAAAAAAATCATGGGCATAAAACGTAACCGAAATATCTTCCTGGATAATACTTGTTTTATTTAAAATTTCGCCCTCAAGAACACAGCCGCCACTTTTGGTTTTCATCATCTCAACACGCAAGGAACGGTATGAAAAGTCGTCATCAATTCTACCATTGCTAAAAAAAGCCGACGCAACGGGTGCATACAGAAATATTATGGCACAAAGCAGGAAATAACGGATTTTCTTTCCAAAAAAGAACCAACAAATGGCGGCCGGACATTTCAAAAGCAATTCTGTTGAGGACACCATGGACCCTCTCAGTGGAAAATATGAGTTTTTCCCAATTGCGTTTACGTTACTCCAAACTAAAGCTTTCGACTGAATATGCTTTATACCGCTCCAGGTCAAGCGATAATCGCTGGCGGAAATCTGTTGTCGTTTTTG
>JAABPS010000422.1 GCA_011391835.1 Desulfobacteraceae bacterium | reverse complement strand
CCTGGATCCTGAATCAAAGCCTGTCCCGGACTCCGATCCGGGATCAGGGATGACATGAAGAAAAATCAAAGATTTTTTTATTAAGACACAGCCTCTTGACCGGGTAATCCAGGAGTATAAATGCCCTGGATAAACTGGCGCTTGAAAAGTAATGAATTAATCAGTTGATTAAAATGTTTGCTTTTATTTAGTGAAAAACGGAATTAAGCATTTTTTCAAAAAACTTTGTTAGCAGTCTGATTATCCTTGTTCGGGTATTATCCGGTTTTCTGTATATCATGCGGATTTGACTGATATACAGAAAACTATATAATCACTTGTTGGCAAGAAAGGATAGACGTGACAAATAAGTTGCTCACTTTCGAAACACCATTTGACACATATACGGCGTCCGCAATCATCGGTGAAGGCGGCGCGGGTCGTGTATATGTTGTCACAAATAATTCTGGCGAAGAGCTCGCTCTCAAGTGCTTAACCCCTGAGCGCATAACAGCAGAACGCTTAAAGCGTTTTAAGAATGAAATACTGTTCTGTCAGAACTGTGGCCATTCGAACATTGTCAGGGTAACCGATGCTGGTGCCACCATCATAAAAGGAGTTAAATGCCCATTCTATATTATGCCTCGCTACTCCGGGACGCTTAGAACGCAGATTGGTAAAGTGCGGCATGAGGAAATAGTGGAGCTTTTCTCGCAGATTCTGAATGGCGTCGAAGCAGCGCACCTCGCAAAGGTGTGGCACAGAGATCTAAAGCCTGAAAACATACTTTATGATCAACGCAGAAACTGTCTGCTTATCGCAGATTTCGGAATTGCTCACTTCGAGGAAGACGAATTATATACTGCGGTTGAGACCAAGTCAGCTGTCCGGTTAGCGAATTTCCAATATTCAGCCCCCGAGCAACGCATTAGGAATTCCAAGGTTGACCATCGAGCTGACATTTTTGCACTTGGCCTAATTCTCAATGAACTATTTACGGGGGAAATACTACAGGGTGCCGGCCATAAAAAAATATCTGATGTTGCCAGACAATTTGCTTATCTTGATGACATTATAGAGCTCATGACGCAGCAAAATCCCGCAAATCGTCCGGAGTCGATAGAAAAAATTAAGATGGAGTTGATTGGTAGAAAAAACGCTTTTGTTGCCCTTCAGAAGTATGACGAATCAAAGAAACAAGTTGTCTTTGCCACCGAACTCCCTCAGTTCGAACCAATTCGGATAGTTGGCATAGATTATGAATCCGGGATATTGAAATTGAAGTTAAGTCAAAACATTCCAGCCGGGTGGGCGCAAGAATTCCAGAACCCTCGTGGCGGACATTCATCTATCGTGGGATATGGACCCGAGCGATTTGAAATTCGCGGTAATATAGCTTCAATAGGGGTGCGCAACGACGAAAGTTTCATCCAGCAAATTGTCAACCATGCAAAGAATTATGTGAATGCTGCTAATCAAGGATATGTCAAGCAAGAGCAAGAGCGGGCAAGGAAAGAAGAGCAGCAACGAAGAATCGCTTTAGAAAAACAAATTGCTGAAGCAGAAATGAAGAAGAATATTCTTTCTAATGTAAAACTATGACTGAGCGAACGGGAACATAGGTAGCAAATTGTTCTGGGTACACGGGTAACACTTTTATATAAAAAGCCAACAAGGGCAATGCACCCGATCGCTTCGCTCCGGGTGATTTTTTCGTAATCAAAGGAATTCATCTGCCCACTGTTTTTACTCATTCATTCGTAGGTATGTGCTCAGCTATAGCCGCGCCAAAGAAAACATTTTCAAAACGGTTCTGGTTTCTTTAAGAAAAACACCAAAATTCTTTCAAAAGAATATCTTTTTTACTGGCTCTATTTTTCTCTATTAACTGCCTCCCATGGACTCCTGGATACACTGACAAACGGCGGTCTTGGAATAGCTCTCTTGTCTCCCTTCAGCAGCCAGCGTTTTTTCTTCTGGGAAACGCCGATTAACGTATCCCCAATTGGATTGAAAGTTTTTTTGACGAAAAGATCATCGCTGGTATTAAAAAGTGAATTAGTGTATGTTTGGCTGCCATTCATTGGGGGTACAATGCTAATATGTTTCTTTAGAAAATTAAGATCACAAAAGAGCAGTAAGATATAATCTTAACCATAGGCTTCTATGATTCACGTACGGATCAGCAGGGGGATTGTTTTATAAATGGGATTCATAGCGATTTCAGGAATTGCCATCAGCCTTGCAATGGACGCGTTTTCGGTATGCGTTGCGGCTGGTGTTAAAATAAAAGATGTAACGTTTCGGCATTATTTCAGGCTGGCCTTTCACTTTGGTTTGTTTCAGTTTTTAATGCCGCTGATCGGGTTTTATAGCGGCGTGCTAATTGAAAGTCTTATCCGCCGATATGATCATTGGATCGCTTTAATCCTGCTTTCGCTCATTGGAATCAAGATGATATGGGAATCCTTTAAGCAAAAAGAAACGGACAGCGCTCCAAAAGATCCATCCCGCGGGTTATCGCTTGTCATGCTATCCATTGCCACGAGTATCGATGCGGCTGCGGTGGGTTTGAGCTTTGCCGCATTAGAATTGCCCATTTTTATTCCCTCCATTATTATTGGCGCGGTGTGCGCTCTTTTTTCAGCCATCGGTCTTTATCTGGGCACTACAATGGGTTCGTTCCTGGGTGTATGGGCTGAACGTCTGGGGGGAAGCATATTGATTGGGATTGGGATGAAGATTTTGTTTGAGCATTTGTTTTAAAAGTAAAGATTTAACCAAGCTCCGACAATATATGTTTTGGAAATGCTTCATCGAAATAAATCGTTTTAGGTGTTAAGTTTTAAGTGTTAAGTTTTTTTCTTTGATACGCTTAATAAAGAATTAAAGTATTGTGAAAAATAACACGGACGTTTTGATAATTGGTGGAGGAGTCATTGGGCTGGCCTGCGCGTATTATCTGCTCAAAGAAGGCAGAAGTGTTCGAATTATTGAGCGTGATACAATCGGC
>JAABPS010000421.1 GCA_011391835.1 Desulfobacteraceae bacterium | reverse complement strand
CCATAATGCCGGCACCGATGGATGGAAAACCCGCATCTGTCGAGTTTTTACCTGTTTTCACCATCTGAATTTTGCTGCCCCCTGATGCGACTGTTATTTTGGAGATCTGATCTGGGGGCTTTTCATATGCTCTGTCTGGAGGGATTGTCATGTCAATGAATAAGGCAGCAAAGCTCTGGTTCGTCAATATCATTTCTTTTGTGCTGTTCTCGATTCTGGCCCTTACGGGCTTAATCAACTGGTTGTTTCTTCCAAGGGGCGTCGCCGATGGCGGATTCGCAGTTATTCTCAGGCATTTTCTTCGGGAAGTTCACGAATGGACGGCATTGATGTTCATCGTCATGACGCTGATCCACTTAGCCCTGCACTGGACCCATATCAAATTCAATTTGCAGAAATACGGGATCATCAAGTAAAAGACCCCCATCGCAAATTATTTACAACGCAGGATTCCGCAATATATTCAGCTCGTCTTCCGTAAGATGACGATCCTGAATCCCGATTTCTTTGGCTTTCTTTTGGCATTCTTTGCACAATCCCGTCTTCTTGTTGTAAGACGGAACCTCTGGATGAACGGGACACATGGATTGCCCTAAATTAGGAAATTTTGTGATCTCTCCCTTTAAAAAAGAAATTACGACAGGCTCTTTGTCAAATGCCGAAAGGCCACTATTGATGAGTTTCCATTTACAGGAAGTGCATAATTGCCTGCCCTTATCGGATGCAATGGATTCAGGGTGATATATGCATTTGAGTTCTGTGATGTCGTTGGTTGATTTTGCCTTGGAAACATTTTTGAGGGAAATGTCAAACTGATCGTCTTTGCTTTCCTTATCAATCTTTTTGGATCGAAGGGAGGGCTTTTTAGGTTTGTCGGCTTTCTTTACCTTTCTTTTCCCGGTTCCAGTTGCTTTCTTTTGCTGAACACGCCTGGACCTTGGCGCTTGTTTGGGGCGCTTCAGATCCTGACTTTTTTCTTTCTCGGGAATTACGCCAGACATGTCAACAACGGCATTCTTCAATTCAATATCGTTACCTGGCTTCAAGTCTTCCTCATCTACACCGGCATAATTGAATTTCTTCACCGGTCGACGCAAAGAAGCCTTCCGGACGGGTAAAACAACAGGGGACGATATTGAATTTATTATTAAATGAATCGTTTTATTTTTTATGTCCTGGAGTGTCTCTTCTTTCTGCGCTATCATGGCCTCGATAACCTTGACAAGTGCTTTATAGCCATCAATATCTTTGGAATAGGCGATAGCCAGCTCATCGTATAATTTGAATACATCAACGGTGTTATCATCGAGTGTAATTGACATGTGCAGATATTTCCTATATTTGGATTAATAGTGATTTTTTTGAAAAAATTTATGAGCAATCCTAATACAAAAAATCAATTTAATCAATCTCATGTTCCACTTTCATTACCAAACTCATATTTCGGTAGAAAGAAAGATATGCGGTATCCACACAGCAAGCAATACGGACAATTTGAGGAAAAATCGTGAGCAATATATTCAAAGTTCAAATCCAAGTCAGATTTCGGGACATTGACGGTATGGGGCATGTTAATAATGCGGTATTCTTCACTTATTTTGAAGAAGGAAGAAAAGCTTTTTTTCAGAATATTTCAAAAAATTCAGATCGTTCAGTTTTTCCGTTTATTCTGGCTCACATCGGCTGTGATTTTCTCAGCCCCATTAGACTGGATACCCAGCTGTCTCTTGAGATGAGGGTAAAAGAAATTGGGAATAAGAGTTTTGGCCTAAGTTATAACCTGGCGGACTTAACAGATGGGTCCATTACATATGCAAAAGGCGAATCCGTTCAGGTCTGTTTTGATTATAGGGAAAATAAATCCATTGCGGTTCCCGCTGAATTAAAGCAAAAACTGACAGAATATCTATGACATGAATTTCCCCGGTTTTGAGGAGGTTGAGTGACCGGCAGATATTCGAATGAGTAACCGGATTACCAACCTTAAAGGAATGACGGAGGCATATGAGACAAATCAAGATCCTTGTGGTTGATAATGAAGAAGACCAAAGAAGGTTAATGAGCGTCATTCTGACTGAATTCGGATATGCTGTAAAGACTGTATCTTCTGCAGAAGCAGCATTAAAGGGCATAAACTCAGAAATTATCAACTCATTATCACCGACTTGATTATGCCGGGAATGGACGGAACGGAACTGTGCGAAAGAATCAAAAGCATAAGACCTGACGTTAAAGTATATGCAATCTCAGGCCATGTTGACCTATACGATGACAACAAACTGGAGAAATTCGGCTTCGATGGAATAATTAAGAAGCCCGTCAGCATGAACGCCCTGAAAGAAACAATTGAATCCGCTGTTGGAATATCGGGGATTGCAAAGTTGGGTTGATGAACTTGAAGACATTTGTTGTTTCGAGAACCCCATTGACTGTTTTTTATATGGCTGATGATGAATCTTGAATGGCCGTTACAACCACTTCAGGCTTGACCTCTATCCCAGTCCACAGGGCAAAAGTGCGCTTGGCCTGGTTGGCAAGGGAGGAAAGACCATCCATAAACGGAATGCCCTTGCTCTGCGCCATGTCCTGCCAAAAATTATGGGGGCGACCGTAATTAAGATCAATCAGCATTTCACAATTCGGCAATTGAAGCCGACTCACCAGTTCGGCCAATTCTGGTGCCTCATCAGGGCTGGATGCCGATGTCGCATTGACCACAAGATTGACTGAAAGGGGCCGATCCGCAAGCGTTTCCAATGATATAGCCTCTCCACCAATCTGTTTGGCGATAGCGTTTATCTTATTCTGGCTCCGGCCAGTGACAAGAATCGGATTCGCATGAACCCAGTTGAGAATAAAGACAACTGCTCTGGCCGCACCACCCGTCCCGAATACAAGGGCTGATTTGCTGGCTGCATCCAAGCCCGCATCTTTCATGGCGTCCATAAAGCCGATGGCATTCGTGTTATACCCTTTGAGTTTGTTTCCTTGTCGGACAATG